>SHAT01000020.1 GCA_004213175.1 Pseudomonadota bacterium
CGGAGAAAGAGGAGGAGAAATAGTATATGAAGGTACTCCTTTTAATTGCACAAAATTTAATGGAAGTTTTACTGGAAAGTTTTTGAAATCATCCTTTTTAACTTAAAAAGTAAATCAATATTTTTTAAATGCTTTTCAGCAATTTCAATCTTCCAATTAGACTAAGCAAAACTATCCAAATAGAATATTTTCTGCTTCTGCCATTGGTACTTTATCCCAAGTTCCAAAAACCTTTTCACTACTACTTAAGTAATGAACATTGAATCTATCGACTATACCTTATTAATATATTCGTTCTTGTGTATTTTACTTGGTATGTTTATATGCTGGATTTACATGAAAAAATCTATTTTGGTTCAATTAACTGAAAAAGAAACTATTCAAGAAACTTTTAATATCCTCCAGAATAAATATGAAATTCTACAGTTGGAAAAAAATGAGATCGATAAACAGGTTGCAATTCTAAAACAAGAAGTTCAAAGGATTCCAGAGATTGAAGAAAATCTTGAGTTACAGCAAAAAGAATTTTCCGCCCTTCAGGTCTTGAATGCTACTTTAGAAGAAAGACTTGAATCAAAGGAGAACGAATCGAGAGAAAAATTAAAATTTTTGGAAGAAGCGAAGATACTTATGGGTACCGAGTTTGAAAATCTCTCTACGAAGATTTTTGAAACTAAATCGAAGCAATTTACAGAAGTTAACAAAGACAGTATCCAGAATCTGCTTAATCCAATTCAGACAAAAATGAAGGAATTTCAGGAAAAGGTAGAAAAGTTCCACCTTGAAGATGTAACCGGACGGGCTTCGATCAAGGCAGAATTTGAACATTTTAAGGAAGTAAGTACAACTTTGAGCCAGGATGCACAAAACCTTACTACCGCACTTACGGGCGACTCAAAACAACAAGGTGACTGGGGGGAGATGATTCTGGAAAAATGCTTGCAGAATGCGGGTTTAATCGAGGGTGAGCACTATCAAAAACAAACCCAGATAATAACTGAAGATGGCTCTCAACAACGTCCCGACTTTATCATTAAACTGCCGAATGAACGTATAATGATCGCGGACTCAAAGGTTTCGCTGAAAGCATACAACAATTATATGTCTGAAGAGGATGACGAAAAACGTAAAGCCTACGCCAAAAAACATCTCCAGTCAGTGCGTAATCACATCCTTGGATTATCTTCAAAAAGTTATCAGGATGGATTCGAAGAATACGGTTCATATGAATACGTCCTCATGTTTATGCAGATCGAATCGGCCTACTCCCTTGCTCAAAAACTTGATAACGATTTGACCTCTGATGCATTTAACAAAAATATCATCATTGTTACTCCTGCTAGTTTAATGATGGTGGTCGGGATTGTAAATCAGGTCTGGAGACAGGAAAAACAGGCTCAAAATGTGAAAGATATTTTTGAACGGGGAGCTAAACTTTATGAAAAAATAAATGGTTTCCTGGAAGATTTTGTTAAGATTGGTGAAAGACTTAGTGATGCCAATGCGTCTTATGATAATGCGTATAATAAATTGAGTGAAGGCAGAGGTAGTGTCGTACGTCAGGCTGAGTTGCTGAAACAATTAGGTTTGAAAACGACTAGGTCAGTTCCCAGAGGATTTAAGAAATCCATCGAAGATTCTTCAGAGTAACGCTGAAAAATTCTTAAAAAATTTTATATGGCTGTTATGGATAGTTTCACGAACCTTGCGGAATCCAGCCTACAGGAGTCTTTTTGATAACCGATGGGATAAGTCCAAGTGTGACTGTCATCAACAACACCATCAATCCAAATAACATCAATAGCCCATCGTAATGGCTCATGGACTGCCCAAACCAATTCCACGAGTCACTCAAAAGCCCAAGGTCAAGAACCTGTCCGCTCAATACACCTGAAAGTCCTGTTCCCCCACTGTAGAGCGTGAACCATAGTCCTGTTGCCAGTGATTTGTTTTCCGCTGGAATCAGCACAAGCGTTTCTGAAGTCATGGCAATGCTTGAAGCAGCTTGAACTAATCCAAATAAAATAGTTAGAACTCCAACGGTTATTTGAACTTCTCCAGGGAAAATCCCACGCCACATGAAAAAAAACAGTATTAAGCCAAAGCCAAAATGACACCAGAGAAAAACATATTTTGTTCCAAATCTATCCACCATCCGGCCGCCTAAAATAAATCCGGCTAAGGCACCGACGACCAATAAATTACCAATAAAAACTATTTCGACCTTGCTTAAATGGAGAACATCTTTTTCAATTAAATTGAAAATTTGCGGACAGGCCCCGGTAAAAAGAGTCAATAAAAAACAATATGCGCAAAAGGACAAATATTCGGGAATGGCAAGAACTTTTAAAAAAGATTTGCGAAATGTCTCTTTTTTGGACTGGATTTGATCCAACTCTGGAATAAGTTGATAGTATATCATCCTTAATGCCATCAAGATCGTGATGATCCCAATTACAATTTGATACATTCCAAGAGTAGGATACTGCTCCAAAATGTAGATAACCACCAAAGTGAAAATGATGCCAATCGATTGCCAGGTCAAACGTAAACGACCAAAAAACCGCCCCCGAATATTTTCAGGAATGATAGGGTGAAGTAGGGCAAACCAGTTTCCGATAATTAATGCAGTGCCTGCACCAAAGCTACCAGCACCTAGACTGACTACCAAAGTCCTGTAGGTCTCTGGAAAAACACTGGCAATAGCCATCAGGAAAAATCCAAATATTGATAAAACCATGCCAAAATTTCCAATCAGTTTTTTCCCGTATATGTCTGATAAATAGCTGAAGGGTATCATAAAGACAAATTGAGATAAGGGCGGAAGGGCCAGCAAGATTAGGATAGTTGCGCTCGGAATGCCCAAATAAGAGAAATAGGCGAGCAACAATCCATTATTAAAAGAAAGGTATGACATCCCGCCTAAGGATGTCGTGATCAAAATCATGCGGATAGCTTTTTTTGTCTCTAAATCATTCATGATTTTCTTTAAATTATGTGTTTTATTAGTAATCGTGACATTCTAGCTTCTAAATAGTTTTTCAAGAATGTTTTTGCTTAATTTTATGTCCAGTAAGATTTTGGTATATTCAAGACAAGCTAAACGGAGCAGGGCAATATTTTTAATCTCAGAATTATAACTGAGCTCAAACCAATTCAGAAAGCAAGCTTCAACCTTTTTGCTGGTAAAGAAAAAGGCGGTAGGTTTTGAAATGGGCGAATTGTTCACCGCTGGTACTTCCGGAAAGATATTTACGGTGAGCCTGCGCGATTTTTTTACGGAAGGCAAAACTGAACATCTTTGTAAAACGGGGGTAATTGCTCCTCATGTAATAGGCTACAATATTCCAGGTAGGTGCGATGACTTCCTGAATCAAATCTCGCATGATGTCGAGTGATGGCGCAGCTTCTTTGGTGATATCAAGATCAGTTAATTTAGTGAAAGGTTGTCGTTCCATATATTTAAGGAAACGTTTAATTTTGTGTCCTCCACTGACCGGACTTTTACCGGGGACATCACGTTTGAAGAAATCACAGATAAGCAGATATCCTTGCTTATTTAAAAATTTCTTTGTCTGCTCAATTGCTTTTTCCAAAAGTAGATATTGAAAACTCTCACTACAAAGAATCAAATCATAATGCTTTTCGGTATGAACATCTTCGTATCGGTTTTCGAAAATTTCGGCGCGGTCACCCAATCTATTACGAACATGTTTTGTCAAATTCGGACTTGGAGAAACACAATCCACACTGTATCCTGCATCAAGCATTTTTTCTGCAAATTTTCCAGAACCACAACCTACATCCAAAATGGAGCTGACTCCTTCAGGAATGTTTTTAAGTAGAAAATTCGCGTAGTTTTCTTGTGCCTCAAAAACATTGGCTGGTTCTACCGAAAGTCCCTGCGGCCAATAACCATAATGCAGATAGTCTGTTTTATAAAAATGTTTGGAAAACGCCAAACCTATGTCCAGACCAACTTCTTTTAATTCGACCTTGTTCATGAAAGTGTTGCTGAAAAGAAGAACTGGGTGCTATAGGGTTAAGCCTAGTATGAGGTAACGCGGAACGAGAAGGTGAAAAACTATAATCTCGGCAATGTTCAGGCTTGTTCCATATATTCTATCAGATCGATCAAACGACAGGAATATCCCATTTCGTTATCATACCAGGAGATAAGCTTAAAGAACTTATCGTTCAAAGCGATACCGGCACCTGCATCAAAGATTGATGAGAAGGAGCTGCCAATGAAATCACTGGAAACCACATCATCTTCTGTGTAACCTAGAATTCCCTTAAGAGGACCTTCCGAGGAAGATTTCATAGCAGCACAGATTTCATCATAGCTGGTAGACTTGCTTAGTCTAACTGTCAAATCTACAGCCGAAACGTTTGGAGTAGGCACACGCATTGACATTCCAGTCAATTTATCAGCAATTTCCGGAATACACAGTGCAACTGCCTTCGCCGCTCCAGTAGAAGCTGGAATAATATTTTGAAAACCACCGCGCCCACCACGCCAGTCTTTTTTAGAAGGACCGTCTACACTTGGTTGAGTTGAGGTCACAGAGTGCACTGTGGTCATCAACCCCTCTTCAATACCGTAATTTTCCAATACAATTTTAACGATAGGTGCAAGACAATTAGTGGTACATGAAGCGTTGGAGACAACATTGTCCACATTTGGATCATATTTTTCGTTGTTGATCCCCATAACCAAAGTTCTTATTTCAGGAGATTTTGCGGGAGCGGAAATTACAACTTTTTTGGCACCTGCCTTCAAATGATCTTCTGCTTTTTCACTGGTAGTGAACAAACCGGTTGATTCTATTACATAGTCAACATTCAATTTCTCCCAGGGTAAATCTGCGGGATTTTTCTCCGAACTACACTCAATTTTCTTAGAGCCAATCACGATGCCATTCTCTTCTGCCTGAACGTCACCATCGAATTTCCCATGAGTCGAATCATATTTCAGTAAATACGCGAGGTTATCGGGAGGCACAAGATCATTAATCGCGACGATATCAACATTTGGGTTTTTATTCGCGGCACGCACTACCATACGGCCAATGCGTCCAAAACCATTAATTGCAACACGAATTGTCATAAATATTCCTTTTTTTGTTAATAATTTTAAATATCCTCTGCTACCAGAGTAGATTGTTCGACTCGTTTTGTCTAGTTTGGAATGTGTTGAAATGCAGATTACTTTCTCATCATTTGCCGAGTTCCTTCACTACAATTTTTTCACCATCTGCCATAATCATGCGTGAACACAAAGCGGTGAACAAACCATTTTCCACAACACCCGGAATCATATTCAGCCGCTGCTCCAACTGAACCGCATCTATGATCTGCCTAAAACGACAATCTAAAATATAATTCCCTTGATCTGTAAGTAAAGGCTGGCCTTGATTGAGTCTTAAATCCGGACTCCCGCCCATAGTTTCCAACTGGTTAAAAATTACTTGCCAACCAAATGGAATCACTTCAACAGGCAGCGGGAAACTTCCCAACTGATTTACAAATTTTTCACTGCTGACGATAATTATTTCTTCTCTTGAGACAGAGGCAACAATTTTTTCCCTGAGCAAGGCTGCACCACCTCCTTTTATCATATTTAAATCTTTATCAATTTCATCTGCTCCATCAATTGTGATGTCTATGTACATTGTCTCAGAAAAGTCAATCAAAGGAATGGCTTCTTCTTCTGCCAGTTTTTTGGTAACTACTGATGTAGGGATTCCTTTTATAGCCAGACCGTTTCGTACCTTTTCACCAAGTTTTTTAACAGCAAACTCAGTAGTTGAGCCCGTTCCAAGGCCAACTATCATCCCGTCTTTTACATATTCTACTGCAGCTTCAGCAGCAAGCTGCTTTTCTGAAATCATACTATTCACTTGGTTCTAGTTTTTTTGTCAGTTGTGAGGATAGAACGCAATTTTTGAAAAGAATCCGGAAAGCATGGTTGTTTGGAAGAATTTAGGATGGTACCAGTTATTTTTGCACTGATGATCAGAGTATTCCTTGGCAGGCTAAGGATTTCTTGCGTGAAAATGAACTTTATTTTGGAAAGAGAGGTTAATTGAAGATTTACCACAAAGTCATTTCTGCTTTGTAATGAACTACAATATTCTACTTCAGCCTTAGTAATTAAAGGGCTGTAGCCGCATTTAATCAAAGTTTCCAGACTGACGCCGTTTGTCTCTAAAAACAAATGGCGTGTGTGCTCAAGGTAGTTCTGATAAACAGCATTATTAATAACTCCGAAACGATCCAGCTCATAGTCCCGGACCTTCATTTTATGAGTGAAGTGAAGAGTTTCTATGCCTTGAAGCATCCTATAGACCAAACATGCCTGCTAAGAATTATGCTGCTTCCGGAACTGATTCTTCAAGAGGCGCATCTTCATTATTTTTATTTTCATTTGTTTCCACAATTGCCTTTTGGAGCGCTACCCTTGCTGCTTCGTCAGCTGCACGACGCATTTCTTCGGGATCAATTACTCCTTCTCCTAGTTCATAGTCAACACCGCTGAAAGAATCAAAACCGGTTCCTGCAGGTATCAACCTTCCGAGGATCACATTTTCTTTCAATCCACGGAAAGTATCATGTTTCCCCCCTAGAGAAGCGTCTGTCAGCACTTTTGTTGTATCCTGAAAAGAGGCAGCGGAAATGAAAGAATCTGTACTCAGAGACGCTTTGGTAATACCAAGTAATTTTGGTTTTGAACGAACTGGTCGAAGACCCTCAGCAACCATTTCACGATTGATATGATTCATTTCTGTACGAGCGATTTCCTGACCCACGAGTAAAGTTGAATCACCCGGATCTTCAACATATGCCCTTCTTAACATTTGTCGCACAATCACTTCAATGTGTTTGTCATTGATTCCAACACCCTGAAGTCTATATACTTGTTGAACCTCATCAACCAGATATTTCTGCAGGTCTTTTGAGCCTTTAACAGCAAGAATGTCATGTGGATTTGGTGAGCCATCAATCAGTGGATCTCCGGCACGGACATATTCTCCCATATGAACTGTAATATGTCTTCCGCGTGGAATCAAATATTCTTTTGAATCACCTTTACCATCTTCTGGACGGATGCGGATTCTCTGTTTTTTCTTTACATCAGTGTCGAATTCAACAATTCCATCAATCTCGGTGATAATAGCCTGATCTTTAGGGACTCGTGCTTCAAAGAGTTCCGCTACCCTTGGAAGTCCTCCGGTAATATCCTTGTTCCTTGCGAGTTCCCTTGGAATTTTCGCAAGAACATCGCCTGCGTGTACCTCTAACCCATCTTCGACCATCAATTCGGATTTAATAGGTAAGGCAAACTCTGTTGGAGTATTATTTTCACGAATGATAGTCTTTTTCTTGCTGTTGTGAATTGCAATTGTAGGACGTTGATCCATACTTTGAGATTCATGAATTACTTTACGTGAAACACCTGAAACTTCATCAACTTGCTCCTTGAAGGTTTCACCTTCACTGATATCCTGAAAATGAACGATGCCAGTTGCATCTGTTATTATGGGAATGGAGAAGGGGTCCCACTCAGCTATTAAACTACCCTGCTCAACAAATTCGCCTTCACTTTTAAGTAGAGTTGCGCCCATTGGTAAGGGACGTCTCTCACGTTCTCTTTCATTTGCAAGGTCAACTAATTTTGTGGCTGGAACAGTTTTGTCACCTTCAACAATTATTGCTTCTCCTCGACGTCCGAGAATTGTAAAGTTTCCTTCACGGTTTTTTACTTCCTTAAGTTCACTGAAACGCAGAATGCCGCTGAAACTTGCTTCCCATTTGTTCTGTTCCGCAAGTCTACTTGCTGTACCACCAATATGAAAGGTGCGCATTGTAAGCTGAGTCCCAGGTTCTCCAATACTTTGAGCGGCAATCACTCCTACAGCTTCACCCAAATTTACTAGACCACCATGGCATAAATCACGACCATAACAACTTCGACAAACTCCTGTTTCTGTCATACATGTCAAGGCAGAGCGAATACGGACATTTTCAATTCTAGATTTTTGGATTATATCTCTTTCATGTTCATTAATGAGTTTTCCTGCAGGTATCAAGATTTTATTTTCTGCATCAGGATCGATAACATCATCCAGCAAAACACGTCCCAAAATTCGGTC
Source organism: Pseudomonadota bacterium (assembly GCA_004213175.1). Classification (GTDB taxonomy): domain Bacteria; phylum SAR324; class SAR324; order SAR324; family NAC60-12; genus Arctic96AD-7. The sequence goes on from SHAT01000020.1 coordinate 8,157, forward strand.
ACCAAGCGGTTCTATGATTTCTCCAGATTCTATTAAAGCAGTCATTTCAATACCATCCAGTGTGCCACAATCTTCTTCCAGAATGACGCAGTCTTGTGAGACATCAACCAAACGTCTAGTCAAGTATCCCGAGTTTGCAGTTTTTAGAGCTGTATCAGCAAGACCTTTTCTTGCACCGTGAGTTGAAATAAAATATTCTAGAACATTAAGTCCTTCGCGGAAATTTGCGTGAATTGGGGTTTCAATAATTTCACCTGAAGGTTTAGCCATCAAACCACGCATTCCTGCCAATTGCTTCATCTGTTGATTACTTCCACGTGCTCCGGAATCCGCCATCATGAAAATTGAGTTAACTTTATGAACGCCTTCTTCATCTACGATTTCATCAGAAAGTCCAGCTGACATTTTTTCTGCAATTTTTTCTGTTGTTCTCGCCCAAATATCAATTACCTGATTGTAGCGCTCACCATCAGTGATTAGACCATCCTGGTGCTGCATGTTAATTTGGTTGACATCTCCTTGTGCTTTGTTCAACTGACTGGCTTTTTCTTTTGGTATAACCATATCATCCATCCCAATTGAAAACCCAGCTTTAGTCGCGTATGAATAACCTAAATTTTTAAGCTCATCCAGCATCTTTACTGTTTTAACACTGCCTGCTTTACGGTAAGACTCATCAACGAGTTCAGCCATTTGTTTTTTCTTGAGATGCACATTGATCGTTTCAAAAGGTACTTCTTTTGGTACTACCATTGACAGTAAAATACGTCCACATGTTGATTCAACAATCTGTCCGTTATTTTCTTCTAATGAAGAATTTTCATTTGTCTCACCCACGAATAAATCTGCTATGCGGACTTTTATCATTGCCTGCAAATCTATACGTCCATGTTCAAAGGCAACTTGAACTTCTTCACGGTTGGAAAATATTTTCCCTTCTCCGAGAGCGTCTTTACGCATTCTGGTAAGCCAGTATAGACCGAGCACCATATCCTGAGTCGGTGTCATCACAGGCTTCCCATTTGCAGGTGAAAGGACATTATTTGTTGACATCATCAAAATTTTTGCTTCCAGTTGTGCTTCCACAGAAAGTGGAACATGAACTGCCATCTGATCACCGTCAAAGTCAGCGTTAAATGCTGTACAGACTAATGGATGCAGTTGAATGGCTTTGCCTTCTATTAAAATAGGTTCAAAGGCTTGGATACCAAGACGGTGTAGAGTTGGCGCGCGGTTCAGTAAAATAGGATGTTCTCCGACAACCTCTTCCAGAATAGCGAATACTTCCGGTGGATTTTCTTCTAAGATTTTCTTTGCGTTCTTAATTGTATGAATTTCCTGATAATCAATCAATTTATGAAAAATAAAAGGCTTAAATAGTTCCAAAGCCATTTTTTTAGGCAATCCGCATTGATGTAGTTTTAATTCAGGTCCGACGACAATCACTGTACGTCCTGAATAATCTACTCGTTTGCCAAGCAAATTTTGACGGAAACGACCCTGCTTACCTTTAAGCATATCACTGATTGACTTGAGTGGTCGTTTATTGGAACCGACCATTGGACGGCCACGACGGCCGTTATCAAAAAGAGCATCTACAGATTCTTGCAGCATACGCTTTTCATTTTTTACAATAATTCCCGGAGCACGCAATTCTATCAGTCGTTTAAGTCTGTTGTTTCTATGAATTACACGGCGGTACAGATCATTAAGGTCACTGGTCGCAAAACGACCCCCTTCAAGAGGAACCAAAGGTCGAAGTTCTGGAGGTAGGACTGGTAAATTATCAATAATCATTGAGTCTACCGCATTTCCTGACTTTAAAAGTTGGCTGACGACTTTTAACCTTTTTGCAATCCTTTTACGACGGGTTTCAGAATTAACTTCACGCATTTCAACCTGCAACTCCTTTTCAAGTCCTTCTAATTCAATCCTACGTAAAAGTATTTGTATTGCTTCTGCACCCATACCCAATATTAAATCAGGATGTTTCTCTTCCAATTCCCGGTACTGATCCTCTTCAACCAATTCTAGCACTTCCAGTTCAGAATCTCCTGGTTCGAGTACAATGTATGCATCAAAGTAAAGCACTCGCTCTAAATCCCTTAACATCATGTCCAGAACAGTTGCAATCCTACTTGGTACACCTTTAAGAAACCAGACGTGAGAAACTGGGCACGATAGTTTGATATTTCCGATACGGTCACGGCGTACCTTCGACTCGATAACTTCTACACCACATTTTTCGCAGGTAATTCCTCTGTGTTTCATACGTTTGTACTTTCCGCAAATACATTCGTAATCATGTACTGGACCAAAAATTTTTCCGCAAAATAAACCGTCACGTTCTGGTTTAAACGTTCGGTAATTGATAGTTTCCGAGGTGCGTACTTCTCCAAAAGACCAGGATGATACTTCATCGGAAGTAGCAATTTTTATCCGAATTGCCGAATAATTTTTCGGATTTTCTGCAATTTCAAACAAATCTCTGAGCGCCATATTTAGTTGCTGTTTGGTTGGTTATAGGTTTATATTATTTATAATTTAGGCTGTAACTTCTTCCTCTATTTCTTCAGTAGGCTCTTGAGGCATATCAGAAGCTTCTATCTTTTGAAGAAGATTTCCAGGAACAATTTCTGTCTCTACATTATCTTCTATTTCATCTAGTGGATCTACCTCGTCATTTTCCTCTGTTTTTTGAAGCAATTCAATATTCAAGCACAAACTTTTAAGTTCACTGATCAGCACCTTAAATGATTCTGGAAGACCTGTTTCCAACTTATGGCGGCCTTTGACGATTGACTCATAAATCTTGTTACGGCCTAAGACGTCATCAGACTTAACAGTAAGCAACTCCTGTAGAGTATAAGCGGCACCGTAAGCTTCTAAAGCCCAAACTTCCATCTCACCAAATCGTTGACCGCCGAATTGAGCTTTACCACCTAAAGGTTGTTGTGTGACAAGTGAGTATGGACCAATCGAACGCGCATGAATTTTTTCATCAACAAGGTGATGTAGCTTCATAATGTATGCATAACCGACAGTCACTTTTTGACTGAAGCGTTCACCAGTCATCCCGTCATAAAGCCATACTTGTCCAGATTTTGATAAACCGGCCAGTTCCGCCATCCGATGGATGTCTTTTTCTTTTGCACCATCAAAAACTGGAGTTGACATATGAATTCCGGGTTTATACTTTTGCACAAACTCCAAAAATGTATCATCATCCATTGAATTAAAATGTTTTTGCGTAATCTCACATTCATAGATATTTTTTAGAAATTCACGAATCTGGGTTGCAGGACTATTTTGCTGAAGAAACTCAGCAATCTTTTTCCCCAACCCATTTGCTACGCGACCCAGATGCGTTTCAAGCACCTGTCCGACATTCATTCGGGAAGGAACTCCAAGAGGGTTAAGCACAATATCAACAGGTGTACCATCATCCATATAGGGCATATTTTCGACAGGTTGGATGGTAGAAACCACACCTTTATTTCCATGTCGTCCTGCCATTTTGTCACCAACTGAAAGCTTACGTTTGATAGCAATATAAACTTTTATCATTCTGATTACGCCTGGTGGAAGATCGTCTCCTTTAGAAACTTTCTCACAACGATCCTGATATACATTTTCTAGCAGGTACATTTGTTGGAGGGCATTGCGTACAAATGTTCCAATTTTGAGATTGATTTTTTTATCGGTAACCTGAATCCCGTCAGTTGAATTTAAGGGAATTTGCTGCAGTATCTCGTTGGTTATCTTTGTGCCTTTTGAGGCGAGTAATTCACCCTGCACGGACAGCACATCAGCAGAGAAAGTTTTTTTCTCGGCAACAGAAAGTATACGATTCACGAGGTTGCTGTGAACTATACGTATTTCGTCAAAATGGTCGTTTTCATAACGTGCTAGCAGTTCCTGTTCAATTTGTCTAGTCCGCTCATCACGCTCAACACCCTCTCGATTGAAGACTACAACATCAGTTACCACTCCGTCAACACCTTGAGGAACACGTAAAGAAGTGTCACGGACATCTCCGGCTTTTTCACCAAAAATTGCGCGTAGCAACTTTTCTTCCGGATTAAGTTGTGTTTCTCCTTTTGGTGTTACTTTCCCAACCAGAATATCCTTTGAAGTTACACTTGTACCAACCGAAATAATTCCGCTTTCGTCGAGATTTTTAAGTGCTTCTTCACTGACGTTTGGTATATCACGAGTGATTTCTTCTTTTCCTAATTTTGTGTCACGGGCAACTGTATCAAGGACATCGATATGCACAGAAGTAAAAGTATCCTCATGCATTAAACGTTGTGAGACTAAAATCGAATCTTCAAAGTTGTAACCTCGCCATGGCATGAAAGCTATATTGATATTTTGTCCCAATGCGATTTCACCACTTTCTGTACATGATCCATCTGCAATGACATCACCTGCATTAACTCGATCTCCTTTGTTGACAATAGGGCGCTGATTGATACAAGTGTTTTGGTTTGAGCGTTGGTATTTAATTAAATGGTAAATATCAACGTTTGCCGGAACAATCGTGTCTTCGCTTGAAAGATCAACATCTGCCTGAATTACAATACGTCCTGCATCAACATTATCGACAACGCCGGTACGACTTGCGACTACACAACTTCCTGAATCCAGAGCAGCCTGATATTCTATTCCTGTTCCTACCAGAGGAGCTTTAGGTTTTACCAGAGGCACTCCCTGACGTTGCATGTTTGAACCCATCAGGGCACGGTTTGCATCATCATGCTCAAGAAAAGGGATCATGGCTGCTGCTACAGAAACGAGTTGACGTGGGGAAATGTCAATGTAGTCTATGTTCTCTTTTAAGACCATGCTGAATTCACTACCTACTCGTGATGTAATGAAATCATTGATAAAGGATTTTTTATTATCAAGTTTGGAATTTGCCTGGGCAATGCTGTATTTTTCTTCTTCAATTGCAGAAAGATATTCAACTTTGTCTGTAACAACTCCGTTTTCAACTTTCAAATAAGGTGTTTCAATGAAACCAAATTCATTTACTCTACCAAAAGTAGCAAGTGAGGCAATCAGTCCAATGTTCGGTCCTTCGGGCGTTTCAATCGGACAAATCCTGCCGTAATGAGAAGAATGAACGTCCCGAACATCAAAACCGGCACGTTCACGTGTTAAACCCCCAGGTCCTAAAGCACTCAAGCGTCTTTTGTGGGTAATTTCAGCAAGTGGATTTGTTTGATCCATAAATTGAGAAAGCTGACTGCTTCCAAAAAATTCGTGAATCGCACCCGCAACCGGTTTTGCGTTCACAATGTCATGTAGCATCATGGTTTCTGAATCCTGGAGTGACATGCGTTCCTTAATCGTACGTTCCATCCTTACCAGTCCGATACGGAATTGAGTTTCCAATAGTTCACCAACACTTCTAACTCTCCTGTTGCCAAGGTGATCAATGTCATCAATCATCCTGTTCGGGTGACCTTCTTTTAGTTCCAGCAAATATTTAACAGTCTTCAAAATATCAACCTTGGTCAGTATTGTATTTTCAAGTGAATCATCGAGTTCCAGTTTTTCATTTATCTTTAAACGTCCGACCTTGGAGAGACTGTAGCGATCTTTTTTGAAGAAGAAATTCTCCAGCATCAACTTAGCGGCCTCAAGAGTGGGAGGATCTCCAGGCTTCATTTTTTTATAAAGTTCTATCAGAGCCTGTTCTGATGAAGTCACTTTATCCAATTCCAAAGTATCACGCAAAGCGGGGCCAGCCTTTTGCGGACTGATGTGTAATAATTCAATCTCTTTAACACCATGTTCTGCTAGAGTATTCAATAAATCAGTCGTTAAAGGCGTATTACATGGTACAAGTATTTCTTCATTACCATCTTTGAAAATAGTTTTTGCAATGATACGGCCTTTTATTTCGTTGAGGCTTGCTCTTAAGCGTGAGATTTTTGCGGTTTCAAGTTTTTTTAATAAGCGCTTATTAATCCTTTGCCCGGATTTCACCAGAATTTCGTTGGATTTTGGATCTGAGATTGGGATTTGTGGACGTTGGTCTAGAATAATTTCTGGATCCATAATCCGAAAAAAATTCTGTTTTTCAAGATCATGTCCTGCTTTAACCTCGCTTAAGTCGATTTTTTCAAACTGATAGAAATATTCCAGTAATTCATCATCAGTATAACCCAAAGCTCTAAGGAGTACTGTCCCATGAAATTTACGGCGTCGGTCGATACGTACAAAAAGAATATCTTTTTTGTCAAACTCAAAATCAAGCCATGAACCGCGCTGCGGAATTATTCGTGCTGAATAAATTATCTTCCCGCTGGAGTTGCTTTTGCCCTTATCATGTGTAAAAACAACACCTGGACTTTTGTGCATCTGACTAACGATCACACGTTCAGTTCCATTTATTATAAAAGAACCCGTTGGAGTCATTAACGGCAACTCACCTAAATATATGTCTTGCTCTTTAATATCACGAATGTGTTTTAAATCGGATTCAGTTTCCTTTTCCCAGACAATTAAACGCAGAGCTGCCCTAACAGGACAAGCGAAAGTAACACCCCGGACACGACATTCTTCGACTGAATATTTTGGGTCTCCCAAACGATAATGGACATATTCAAGAGTGGAGGAACCACTAAAGTCAGAAACAGGAAATACTGAACGGAATACGGCTTCAAGTCCTTTGTCCGCTCGTTGATCAGGCGGAACGTCACGTTGAAGAAAGCGTTCAAAAGATTCTAATTGAACTTTCAACAAGTGCGGAACTTTGATTGGAGCAGATAGCTTTCCAAAAGATCTACGAATACGATGACGATTTTCTAATGTTGAAGGCATAAGAACTGACTAAGGTTAGGGTTTTTTGTTGGTCTTATCTGCTGCTATATTTGATTTAAAGCAGGCTTATAATTTGAGTCTTATTTTAGCTCAGAATTGTTTTGTCACACAATCCGGAGCTGGAAAAGAGCAGCTTTGATCCTCTTTTTCTCCGGAGACACTTTTCCAGTATTATTTTCTGTATGGTGGAAAATTTGCAATTTCGGTCCTGATATACGTTATGCATTCGGATAATGGCCATGGCTCATGCGGAGGGAGTTGTGATTAAATATGCCATCTTTTAAACGACATCTTCAAATCTAACCCTTAAATATAATTCTTTCTCTATGGAAAAGCAAATATATTTTTAATTTTTTTTAAAATTCTTTTAGATTGTTCTCAAAACCTTTGGAATACCAGAAGTTAAAGAAACTGATGTAAATTTCCCAAGGGTTCCTATTTGGAGTAATAAAAGCTAAGCGACTTAATTTTGGGAAGGAATTTTAAAGTTTGATGCACAATAGAGATAGAACGGGAATAGAGAACTTATTTCTGTATTCCCGTTCACTTTAAAGCAACTTTCTTTTAATCATCGCTCATGATTCCGAGGATACTTAAAAGTGCAATAAACAGGTTTAGCACGTCGAGGTACAGAGCCAGAGTGGCAGAGACATGTTCGTCTGTTCCATAGTAGCGCAAAATATTTGAGGTATCATATAGGATAAACCCACTGAACAGTAACACACTTGCACCTGACATTACGAAGTGCATCATCCCACTTTGTATGAAGAACATATTTAGTAATCCTCCTACGACGAGGACAATAAGTCCTGTCATTAAAAATCCAGACATGAAGCTGAAATCTTTTTTAGAATATACTACATATAGACTTAGACATACAAAGGTGATTGCTGTTAGGGCGAAAGCTTCTGCAGCGATGGTAGGGCCTACTCTTGCTAGCAGAGGTCCTAATGTTAATCCCGAAACAGTTGTAAAACTAAAAAGAGCAATAATATTTAAACCGGGCTTTCGGGCCGCAAAAGAAGCAAAAAATATAAGTCCAATTTGAAGTATAAAGAAAAGCATCATATTTGGTGCCACCAAAAGGAAAAGTGGACCGGAACCTAAATATGCTCCAACCGCAGCTGTCAGCATTGACAGGGCAAGCAGGCTGTATACTTTTTTTATAAAAACCAGTCTTTCTGTTGTTGAAACAGAAGCTGCGGCAGTAACGCCGCGGCCAAGTGTTGTTGTAGATCCCAATCTCATAATAATCTCCAATTTTAATTGCGAATGTATGAAAATATTAGAAATAATTCCCAAAAATTAATTATAACCAATAGTATTATACAATAAAACCTAAAAAAGTAAAATACATTATCAAATGTTTTTCATTAACTTTTTTTCTAATAAATTAGGAAGAAGTAAGCAAATCATAGAGCCGTTCGAATTCTTCCAATGAAAAATAATCAATCTTGATCTGCCCTTTGCCTTCACGGTATTTTATCTCCACACGTGTTCTCAGTCGACGCTGCAATTCTTCCTCAAGATTTTGCAAATGTGTTACCTTTACCTCTTTTGAAAGCTGATTTTCGGATGAATTAGCCAGTGTGGAATTTTTATCATCCTGTTTTTTCGGACTGACTGCAAGATAATCTAGCTTCAACCTGACCTGTTGTTCAGTTTCCCTGACAGACCATAACTCCACTAAAAGACGTTCCCTCATTTCCAACTGAAAAGCGGAGCCAGGAAGTGCCAAAATTGAGCGGGCGTGTCCCGCCGTAATGCGGCCCGTTTCAAGATCATTTTTCAGGGGCGAAGGAAGCTGAAGTAAACGCATTTGATTGGCGATTGTGGAACGGTCTTTTCCAATTCGCAGGGCAAGTTCTTCCTGGGTGTACCCGTGACTTTGTAGGAGATCTTGATAAGATTGGGCTTCTTCGATGACACTCAGATTTTCACGCTGGATATTCTCCAGTAGTGCTACTTCCAGAAGTTCGTCATCATCCACTTTCCTTAAAATTACCGGGACCTTAGTTACTTCAAGTTGTTTTAACGCACGCCAGCGCCGTTCTCCGGCAACCAGTTCATAACGATTGTCCAGACTCGGATGTTTACGGACAACCAAAGGCTGCAGAACTCCCTGAGACTTTATTGACTGTGCAAGTTCCTTAAGTGATTTATCCGGAAATTGTTTGCGGGGCTGCTGAGGATTTGGGACTATCTGTTCCAGAGAAACGCGAAGAAAAGTCTGGTCCGGTGGTAGATCAAGTTCTGTGAGATCACTGCTCATTACTTGTCTGAGTCTGAATTTTGAGGTTTCTGTAGCCACAGAAAAAATTCTTCATTGCCGCTTTTTTTACCCACAATTGAAGATTTTGTTTGCCCCTTTACAATGAAACCCTGTTCCCGAGCCTCAATTTTTAGAGTTTTAAGGACTTTCTCATGTACACCGGTGTCGCTTACTTTGCCACGCTTGCCAACATCGTCAACACCTGCTTCAAACTGTGGTTTGACCAATGCTACTAGAGCTCCGCCAGGTTTAAGAAATTCTAGGGCTTTTGGAAAAATCAACCTCAGTGAAATGAAGGAAACGTCGATAACAACAAGGTCTACGTTTTCACCAAGTTTTTCAAATTCAAGGTGGCGGATATTTGTACGCTCAATTGACTTGACCCGTCTATCCTGTCGCAATTCCCATGCGAGCTGGCCGTAACCTACATCTACTGCAAAAACTTTTTTTGCTCCACATAGCAGCAAACAATGAGTAAATCCCCCTGTTGAAGCGCCAATATCCAGTGCAACAAGACCTTGTGGATCAACATCAAAATGTTCTAAGGAAGTCTTAAGTTTAACCCCTCCGCGACTGACATAAGGCTGGTCTTTACCTAGTACTTCTATAAATGATTCATTACTGATCAGACGTCCGGATTTTACTGCAGGCTGACCATCAACTCTAACTTTTCCTGCCATTATAAAGGCCTGAGCTTTTTCTCGGGAAGGCGCGAGTTTTTGCTCTACTAGCAGTCGATCAAGACGCTGTTTCATCTGTTATTCTGATTCAACCTTTTTCTGTAAAAGTAAAAACACCGTCCCAGTCTTTTTCGGGGGGAGACTCAAGGAACATCCCGCAGCGTTTAATATAAGTCTGGGAAGGGCCATCTTCAGAATCGATGGCTAAGACTTTTTCAAATTCCGAAATTGCATCCTTGAAATTTCTGTCCTGATAGAGTTTTAAACCTTTCTGATATTGTTCAACTACTCCGCTCATTTCGCTACTTGTTTCATTCTTTCGGGCCAGTAATTCATGAACAGGAACAGGTTCATTTTTACCAACCACCCTTATTACATCCAACAGACGACTGTCAATGTCATCTTTTGCAAGTTCATAAGTACTGCCGGAAATCATACTGAAAGTTTTATAAAATTTATTCGCGCCTTCAAGCCTTGCGGCCAAATTTACAACATCACCCATCATGGTGTAATCCATCCGTTCTGCTGAACCCATATTCCCTACTACCACAGGACCGCTGTTCAAGCCCATGCGGGTGAAAAGAAGGGGGCGGCTCTGTTCACGCAGCATTTTACGAAGTTCCTCACCTCGTTTTTGCATTTCTAAAGTTGCATGACAGGCTACCGTGGCATGGTTTGGCAGATTTAAAGGTGCCCCCCAAAATGCGATGATCGCATCTCCTTCAAATTTATCTATTGTACCTTGATGTGAAGAAATGATGTCACACATAGCTGTCAAATATTCATTGAGCAACTGAACCAATTCTTCTGGAGTCAACCCTTCTGAAATAGTTGAAAAACCTTGTATATCCGAAAAAAATGGCGTCATTTCACGTTTTTCACCACCGAGCTGCAGCATCTCTGGATTTTCCACAATTTGATCAATAACTGTGGGAGAAAGATATTGTGAAAAAGCACCCTTAATAAATCCTTTTTGCTTGCGTTCCATCATAAACAGGTAGAGGTTTATGGTGCCTGTGCTAAGCACACAGGAAATTAGCGCATAACTCATGGAAAAAGCGACACCATAATATATATAAGTGAAAAAACCAAATCCTGCATAGGCTATAATGATTAGCAGAAACAATAGGTTTTCATATTTTGGAATCAGTGCAACAATTACGAAACATATGAAAAGTATCAAAAGCACCAGTATTTCACTTTGTGAACTAGCAGGACGTATCGGTGCATTTTTCATCAATGTCATGATTGTATTCGCTAGAAACTCAATCCCGTAAACCTCTCCAATCGGACTGGTAAAGATATCGTGAGAAACTTCAGATGTATCTCCAACCAAAACAATTTTTCCACTGATCATTTCTCGAAGATCCTCAGTTTCTTCGTCCCACTCATCATCCGGAATATCCTCAAGTTCCAACAAAACTTCAGCCGCAGAAATTCCTGCAGGGGTATCTTTTGCTAGAAAAGTTGCCATTGGTGGGAGTGAAGGAAAATCTATCCACAAATCATTAAAAGGATCCAGAGGTACTTCAATGTCTCCGATTATGAGCTGTCCATTTTTTAGCTTAGGTTCAACTCCTTTGTACATAGCGAGTGTTTTTATTGCAAAAGGCCAGACATTAGTATCCTTTATCTCTTTTGGAAAAAAGCGTACTCGTGAAAGCTTATTCCCGATCAAAGTGTGGTTTGTGTAACCGCTTTCTGTTGCAGCTTTTAAAGTTTCGGTTGGATAATTTACTTCTTTGAATTTACCATCACCACCGAATTCAAGTTGCGCAACAACAACCGTATTTCCTGAATTTTTCAAGGCTTCCGCCAGAATAGGATCCTCATCGTATCCGTTTGGAAAATCCATCAACATATCAAGCGCAATTACTTTTGCACCAAGCCTTTTTAAATTTGTAGTCAGTTTTGCAATATCAGAGCGTTTAAGTGGCCAGCTACCATACTCATCAAAGAATGTTTCCTCAGTATCTACAATCATAATATCATCATATGCAAATTGAGTCTTCTCTGGTTCTAAAGTATTTAAGCGGACAATATGTCTGTTACCTAGCAGCCAATTTTCTAGGGAAGAAAAAAGCTCCATTCGCTCTGCTGGAATCATCAATAGAAACAACAAGAGAGTGATCCACATGTCTGGACGTCGAATTAGTTTTTGCATGATTATCTCTAACTTAAGGTTAAATTTTTTTTAAAATTCCCTAATGGTATTGAACTGTCCATCTGAAAAACCTAATTCATTGCTGTGCAATTAACAATACATTTTCTTAAAGAATTTATACATCTGAGCATCATTTAACCTCAGTAATTCGAAAAAAATGTCTTATCTATTATGGTGCTGACATAGGTTTTTTGCTGCAGAGTTATATGAAAAAGGTATTATACTTTCATAGCTAGTGATAGTCGCATTGAATAACGTGGAAGCAGAAATTAATAGTCGTAACATTCTGCAAATCAAAATCGTCAATGAAAAACGAGCCGCTTGCAAGAGTTGAAAACTGGCATTACACTCAGGATGACTCTTTGCTTGATTAGAGGACATTAATAATCACGATAATAATGGGATTTAGCTTAAAATCTGCCTTTACTTCAACCTATTTAAAGATAAGTATGCAAGTAAGAGCTCCAATCATGTGTTGGGTTTAGTAACTCTAAGACGTTTATTTTGCTATTATAAAACAGCAATTCCAGCTTTTTTCCCAGATGAAAAATGTCAACAAAACTTTGTAATGGAAACTATGATTTTTTCAAACAAATTTTTAAAACCTTTGCTTTTTGTAACGTCACAGGTTTTTAAAATTTTTGTTCTATTACGACTTCTTGCCTACAAAAATGGCTGGTTAAAAACAAACCGTGTTAACACACCTGTTATTTCTGTAGGAAATCTGACCATCGGCGGAACTGGGAAAACACCTGTTGTTGATTTGCTGGCAAAGGATTTACAACGGTTGAAAAAACAACCTGTTATTTTAAGCAGAGGCTATAAACGTAAAAACAAATCGTCTCAGCAGAGGTTACTTTTTTGTGAAGATAGCAAGATCGATCCAGCTTTTTTTGGGGATGAACCTTATTTACTGGCACAGCGGAATCAGGAGGTCCCCGTCTATGTAGGTGGTTCACGATTTATTACAGCGAATTTAGCTGAAAAACAGGACCATCCAGATGTATTGCTACTCGATGATGCATATCAGCATTTAGCAATTCACCGGGATCTTAACTTGCTTTTGATAGACGCAGAACAGGGCTTAGGTAATCTACATCTGTTTCCTTTTGGTTTGCTACGTGAGCCTGTTAAACAATGGAAACGTGCGGACGCAGTCATTATCACAAAAACAAATTTAGCAACCTCGGACTTAGTTTTGAGAATGCTCAAACATGAACTGCAGGTCAGCTGTCCCATTTTTAATTTCAATTATGAAATACAACGAATTACCCGACTTGACGGCAAGGCTCATTTAAACTTAAATGAAATATCAAATAAGCGCCTGCTTATCACATCAGGTATTGCCCAACCTAAAGGCTTTGAGAGGCTAATAGAACAACAAGGCATAGAGAGTATATCTAAAATTACATTCCCTGACCACCATGATTTTCGTAGAGAAGATGTGCGGAAGATTTTGGAAGAACAGAAAAAATTAAGACCAGACTACCTGTTGACTACGGAAAAAGACGCTGTTAAGCTAAGAAACTTTGCTGAACTGGATGAGAAAATTTGGGTTATAGAAATGGAAATGATTCCCGATAAATTGTGGAACGATTTTTTTTCGGAATTCCTGCGTGATACATTTGAAACTCCAAAAAATAAATGACTCTTAAAGAAGACTAAATAGACTAAGTCTCTGAAAGTTCAATTTGTTAATGAGGTGTGCGTGAAAAAAATCCTGTTAAAAAATTTACATATAATCAATCCATGTTCCGATCATGCACTTGTTGAGAATGCCTATGTCGCAATTTACGGAGACACGATTGAAAGTGTAAGTTCAGGTGAACCTGCCGGAGAGTTTGATGCTGTACATGACCTCTGTGGAAAAATTGCTCTGCCCGGCATGATCAATGCTCACCATCATTTATATTCTGCACTCGCTGTGGGGATGCCCCTTCCGAAAAATAATCCTCGCAATTTCAATGAAATCCTAGAGCAGGTTTGGTGGAAAATGGACCTAGCTCTTGACCGAGAATCTACACAGGCTTGTTTTGAGGCGGGATTAGTGGAGTCGCTTAAAGCTGGAACTACGACCATCATCGACCACCACTGCAGTCCTTCTTACATTGAGGGCTCACTCTCACTACTGGCAGAAACTTCAGAAAATTTCGGTTTAAATATTAGCACAGCATTTGAAATTTCTGATCGAAATGGACAAGAAAAATTTGAAGCAAGTCTGCAGGAAAATATCGATGCCTTAAGCAAGTTTTCGGGAAATCAGCATGTTCATCCAATGTTAGGCTTGCATGCCTCTTTTACTCTCTCAGATCTTTCTTTAAGAAAAATTAGGGACAGTCTTGGCAAACTTAAATCCTGGGGAATTCACTCCCATGTTTCCGAAGATAAAGCAGATGAGACTGATGCCCTGAAAAAAGGCTTCAACTCTGTTTTGGAGAGGTTAGAAGAATTTGATCTGCTCAATGAAAACGGACTCATTATTCATGGTCTGCATATAAAAGATTCCGATCTTGAGTTGATACAGAAACATGACTCTAAATTTGTTCACAATCCCTCCTCAAATGCGAATAACAGGGTTGGTATTACTCCTAATCAAAATCTATTAAAATTAAAATCTGGGCTTGGAACGGACGGAATGCAGAGCAACATGTTACGTGAAGCCAAAGAAGGAATGCTGATTCGCAGTTCACATCTTGAAGGAGGGAAAGACAGTGTTGACTATATGGAGTTGTTATTTAAAAATAATGCCGAAATTGCATCAAATTTATTCTCCGGAAGCATTGGAGGGAGCATAAAATTAGGTTATATTTTACCGGAGTACCAAGCGGATTTGGCTATTTTTGATTATTTGCCACGAACACCGATTTCAGAATCCACTATTTTTGGCAACATTTTTTTTGGTTTGAACAGCTTGCCCAGTGATGTCATGACAAGGGGTGAATTCCGGATTCGTGATTATCAACTTCTGGAAGTTTCGGAAGAGGAAATAAAAGCAAATGCAATTGAACAGTCGAAAAATCTATGGAGTAAGTTCAACTGATATTCTATAAAACGTACATTTAACTCTTGTCTTGGAAATGGGAGGAATTCCTTGCACTAGAACTATTCTCATTTTTATTACTCAGAGCCGTAGTATCTGAGGGAATATTTTTCATTTAAACTTCAAAATTGTTATGGCTGAACTAATTCCACATCCTTTTGCTTCACTTGTTAAAAGGATGTTCTATGAGTTGGAATCTGAACAATCAATTTTTGATTTTCCGTCAAAAAAATTTTTCTGCGGACTTTCTGGAAAAGATTATTCAGTAAAATTTCACGCGGAAAGAAGTTCTTCACCACTTGGACCAGCTTCAGGACCTCAAACCCAAATGGCACAAAATATTTTGCTCTCATGGCTGGGTGGATGCAGGATAATGGAACTTAAAACTGTGCAAATTCTCGATGAACTGGAAATTCCACGACCATGTATTGACATGCAGACTGTCGGTTACAATGTGGAATGGTCACAGGAATTACTGATAAATCAGTCACTACATGAATATGTTAAAGGTGCGATGCTAATAGAAATTCTTCAGGCCAGCGGGAAGTTGGAGCTGGGTGAGAATTTCAAAGATGTGCTTTTTGATATGAGTGTTGGTTACGATTTGGCAGGAATTAAATCTGACAAAGTGCGGCAGTTTATTGAAGGTATGCAAGATGCGTCTGAAATAGTGGAGCATTACCGACAACAAATTCCAGAGCAATTTCGTCAATTTCGTGAACTGAACTTTCAAACCAGAATTTCTGACACACTGACTTTAAGTACATTCCACGGTTGTCCTCCTGAGGAAATTGAAAAAATTATTGATTATCTTTTCCGTGAACACGGTTTGAACTGCATTATCAAACTTAATCCAACTCTCTTAGGAAGAGAAAAGGTAAGACATATATTCAACGAAATCCTCGGTTATTCTGATGTTCATGTTCCTGATGAAGCATTTGAAAATGACGCCAGTTGGGAACAGGCTCAAGGTTTTGTTGAACGTCTAGGTGAAACCGCAAAAACTCTTGGCTTAGGTTTTGGAGTGAAATTTAATAATACACTGATTGTGGAGAATCATAGAGACTTCTTCCCCCAAAGTGAAAAAGTAATGTACCTTTCGGGGACTCCTCTACATGTTTTAGGTATCCATTTGGTGCAGCAATTCCGTGAAAAATTTGCTGACCAATTCCCAATTTCATTTTCTGCTGGCATTGACAAAACAAACTTCGCAGATGCAGTCGCTTTAGGTTTGACCCCAATAACAGTTTGTAGTGATTTACTTAAAGTAGGCGGGTATAGCCGTACATTCGGATATTACAAAGAGTTAAATTCACGCATGGACAAATTCGGGGTCAATGATATCGAAAGTTATGTACTCAAAGCATATGGAAAAGCTGAGGAGGCACTGGTAAATATAGGTTGCGGTGCTGGGAATACTTCTGGCAAAGAAGAAGAAGCAGTGAGTGCTCTCCGCCAAGCATTGGAAAACGAGGGTGAAATCGGTAAAGTTGTTCGAGCAGAAGCACCGTTGGTGAATGATATTTTTGAAAAATTACTTTCTGAAGTGAAATTTCTTAACACTGAAGCATATGTCCATGAGGTCACCAATCAGTTACGTTATACTTTGGAAAAAAACTCAAATCCTCCTAGGAAAGTTGGGACTACACTTGAACTATTCGACTGCCTCACCTGCGATAAGTGCATTCCAGTTTGCCCTAATGATGCCAACTTTGCTCTGAAGATTCCTCAGGGAGAAACTGAAATACTGGAGTTTGAAAAAAATAAATCTGGATGGTTGATCAAAAACAGAGATAGTTTGAAATTAGCAAAAAAATATCAAATTGCGAACTTTGCTGATTTTTGTAATGAATGCGGAAACTGTGATATTTTCTGTCCTGAGGATGGTGGACCGTATTTGCTCAAACCTAGATTTTTCGGCAGTAAAGAAACGTTTCAGGAATTTAACCATCGTGATGGTTTTTACATAGAAAATATGAAATCTGAGGAGAATCTGTCAACAGTATTTTCCCGTTTCGGAGGTAAGGAATATCGGCTTGAAACTGAAGGAAAAATTGTCAAGTATTCTGGTCCGGATTTTGAGGTTCAGTTTTCAAGAGACGATCCGGAAAATACAATCTCTGGTAAGGCAACAAATAGAGTAAGTTTTTTGAATTATGAGATAATGAAGATGATGAGAGACTCATATGACGTCTCTGCTCGCCGTTATTAGTGAGTCTTGTATATTGACTATGAAAGGAGATAAATGGAATTCAAACTAAACGGTAACTCAATAGATTTCGAGGGAGATCCGGAATTATCTTTAATGACATATTTACGTGATATTGAAAATATAATCTCGCCTAAGGACGGTTGTGCCCCGGAGGGAGTCTGTGGATGTTGTTGTGTACTGCTGGATGGGAATCCTCTCAAAGCCTGTATTGCACCAATGAGACGTGTAGCCGGAAAAGAAGTGGTAACGATGGAAGGACTGGATGCAAATAAAAAAGAAACTGTGATCAATGCCTTTGCCACCGAAGGAGGTCTACAATGCGGATTTTGTACACCGGGAATCATCATGAAAGTCTGGCCATTGTTGAATCAGGGATTTGTTACAGAAAGCGAAGTCAACAAAGCCCTAAATAGTAACCTCTGCCGTTGCACAGGTTATAAAAAAATCACTAAATCCTGTCTCTCTGCAGCTCAAGCTTTACGAAATAATGCTAAAATCGAGCTACCTAAAAGCAACGGGAAAGTTGGTGAAAGCCTGCTAAAATATGACGCACTTAGACTTGCTTCAGGAGAGGCTCCATATGTCGCTGATCTTAAATTTACAGGTATGGTACACGGTGCCTTGAAATTCAGTGAACATCCCAGAGCAAAAATTTTAAATATTGACATTTCTAATGCAGAAAAACTGGAAGGTGTGTTACGTGTTTTTACTGCGGAAGATATTCCTGGCGATCGTTCCACCGGACTGATTGTACCGGATTGGCCCTTGATGTTAAAGCGTGGAGAACTAACACGTTATATGGGTGATGTTCTAGCTGGAGTTGTTGCTAAAACTGAGAAAATCGCACGTGAAGCTGTTACTCTGATCAAGGTGGAATATGAGGTGCTTGAGCCTGTTACGGATCCTTTTGAGGCACTTGCCGCTGACTGTCCGCAAATTCACGAAAGTGGAAATTTATTATCTAACCTTGAGATTAAGAGAGGTGACAACAAGCAGACAGAAAAAGAAAGTGCTTTTGTCACAAAAGGAAATTACAAAACACAACGAATTGAACATGCATTTTTGGAAATCGAATGCTGCTTGGCAAAACCTTCAGGAGATGGTGTTGAAGTTTTTTCTCAGAGTCAGGGAGTCTATGAAGACCGCAACAGTATTAGTAAAATTTTGGGGCTACCACTGGAAAAAGTTGTTGTGGTTTTAATGCCAAACGGAGGAGGTTTCGGTGGTAAGGAGGACATTTCTGTGCAGGGTCATGCAGCCCTATTTGCTCACCTTCTTCAAGTACCCGTGAGAGTTGCGCTGACTCGTCCGGAATCGCTTTGCATGCATCCAAAGCGGCATCCGATGAACATGGAAATCTCTCTTGGTTGTGATAAAAAAGGTAAGCTGACTTTCGTTAATGCGGATATAATCGGTGACACTGGTGCTTATGCATCAGTAGGCATGAAAGTATTGGAACGTGCGGCGGGACATGCCACCAGTGCGTATTCTATTCCCGTTGTAAATATTCGTAGCCGAGCGGTTTACACCAATAATGTCCCATGTGGTGCAATGCGCGGATTTGGTGTAAATCAAATTAATTTTGCGATTGAAAGTTGTATTGATGAACTTTGTCTCCAGGGTGGTTTTGACCGCTGGCAAATTAGATATGACAATGCTCTCCAGCCGGGAGACCGTACCTCGACGGGTCAAGAAATAACTTCCGGAATAGGAATTCAGAAAACATTGTTGGCAGTCAAAGAGCAGTTTGAAAACGCAAAATATGCAGGAATTGCCTGCGGGATGAAAAACACCGGAATCGGAAACGGGGTTTCTGACGAAAGTATAGTCAAGGTGTTGATTGAGTCACCAACTGAAATAAGTATTCATCATGGATGGACGGAAATGGGCCAGGGAGTTTTTACGATGGCAGTTCAGTTTTTATGTGAAGCAACTGGTGTAGATCCGGATTATGTAAAAGTAAAAGTTGATACTTCCAAAGATGCGCCTTGCGGTATGACAACTGCTTCACGTGGTACATCTCTAATTGGAAATAGTGTTTTGGACGCAGGTAAAAAATTAAAAGCAGATTTGGAAAAACATTCTCTTACAGAATTGGTAGGTAGAGAATATATAGGAGAATGGTCCTGTACGTGGACCACAGCAATTGAGGATAATCTAGAGGAGCCTAAAACTCATTATTCATACAGCTATGCAACTCAGGTTGTGACTCTGGATGACTCAGGAAAAGTGGATACTGTCTATGCTGCTCACGACGCTGGAAGGATAGTTAATCCAATTTTGTTTGAAGGTCAGCTCGAAGGCTCAGTTCACATGGGACTGGGTTATGCGCTTTCTGAAAAATTTGAAATGGAAGAGTCCCGTCCAGTACACACAAAGTTCGGTAAACTTGGAATGATTCGTGCGGCGGCTACACCACGTATCGTTATTATCGGTATCGAAGAACCCGATGAATTTGGTCCATGTGGAGCAAAAGGTGTTGGCGAAATAGGTCTCGTTCCAACTGCATCTGCTGTTGCAAATGCTTTTTGCCAGTTCAATGGCGAACGACAATATGAGCTACCTTTAAAGAAAGTTAAATAATTAAAAATGCGGGGTTATTCTTGTTTGAGATCGCCCTACTGATATAAATAAACTTGAGATCTTTTAATGTCATTATCTAATCTTCGTATAAACATAGACCGTCTTATCTCAAGAATTGAAGGACTAGCTGAAATTGGAGCAATTGACGGCGGCGGTGTATGTAGAATGGCGCTGACCGATGAAGATCGTCAGGGGCGTGATCTGGTTGTTAAATGGATGCATGAACTTGATCTGGAAGTTACAGTTGATCAAATTGGAAACGTTGTCGGGATTCGTGCAGGACAGGAATCCGGAAGACCTGTGATGACAGGATCACATATAGATACGGTGGCAAGTGGCGGACGTTATGATGGAAATCTAGGGGTTCTTGCAGGTTTGGAAGTAATTGAAACCTTGAATGACTCCAACATTATAACACGAAAACCGATTGGAGTTGGTTTTTTTACCAATGAAGAAGGTTCCCGTTTTGCTCCTGACATGATGGGGAGTGGAGTTCATCAAGGTGCTTTTGAACTTAAAAGGATGTTGGATGTCCTTGACATTGATGGAGAACGTGTTGGAGATGAGCTCGAAAAAATTGGTTATGCTGGAGACACCTCAACAGGTGATTTTCGTGCAGACAGTTTTTTTGAACTGCATGTTGAGCAAGGTCCAATTCTTGAGTTGGAGGATTATGAAATAGGTGCAGTTGAAGGTGTTCAGGGTATTTCCTGGAATGAATATCGGATTGGCGGTACCGCAAACCATGCAGGGACAACACCTATGAGGCTCAGGCATGATGCAGGATACGTAGCAGCAGCTATTTCGATAGAGGTACGACGCCTTGCCAAGGAAATGGGTGGTGATCAAATCGGAACTGTCGGCGTAACAAAACTAAATCCGGGACTGATAAATGTGATTGCTAAAGAAGCACTGATTACAATTGATATGCGTAATACAGACGAACAGAAATTACAAGAAGCGGAACGGTCAATCGGGTCATTTATTGAACAAATCTGCAAAGCAGAAGGGGTGACCTGCTCAAGCCGCACACTCGCCAGATTTGAGCCTGTTTTATTTGATAAAAAAATGATTTCATTAGTATCTGAGACAGCATCAGCACTTGGTTTCCGTGTAAAATCAATGCCATCTGGAGCTGGACATGATGCACAAATGTTTGCACCGAATTGTCCAACAGCCATGATCTTTGTTCCCAGCCAAAACGGTATAAGTCACAATGTAGCAGAATATACTGAGCCAAAACACCTTCAAGCCGGTGCCGATGTGCTTCTGCAAATTATGCTGCATAAATCTTTATAAACAATAATAGTTTGATGCCAAGAATCATAAAAGTAGCTGCAGCACAACTCGGTCCCATAGCCTTAGCTGAAACACGTTCTTCAGCAGTCAAACGTATGATAAACCTAATGCAAAATGCCAAAGCACAAGACGCTGAGTTGGTTGTTTTTCCAGAACTGGCACTAACGACTTTTTTCCCGCGCTGGTATTTCGAGGAACAGTCCCAAATTGACAAATTTTTCGAAACGGAAATGCCAAACAAACAGATACAACCTTTGTTTGATGAAGCAAGGAAACTAAAAATCGGCTTCAATTTCGGTTTTGCAGAACTTGTTGAGGAAGACGGAGTCACCCGTCATTTTAATACTGCGGTGATTGTTAATGATCGGGGAGAAATTGCTGCTAAATACCGGAAGATACATTTACCTGGTCACATAGAAAATGAAACTTGGCGAGCGTTTCAGCATCTTGAGAAAAGATATTTTGAAAAGGGTAATTTAGGATTTCAGGTTCATAAGTTATTTAGCGGAAAGATCGGCATGTGTATATGTAATGACCGCCGTTGGCCGGAGACTTTTCGTGTCATGGGACTGCAGGGAGTAGAGCTTGTAGTTTTGGGTTATAACACACCAAAACATTATCCGCCTGCACCTGAACATGATCATCTGCAAGAGTTTCATAACCATTTGTCTTTACAGGCTGCAGCGTATCAAAATGGCACCTGGATTGTCGCTGTTGCGAAAGCCGGGAAAGAAGAGGACTGTGAGCTGATAGGAGGTACGTGTATCATTGCACCTACAGGAGAAATTGTCGCCGAGTGCAAAACACTCGCAGATGAGTTGATTTTGGCTGAATGTGACCTAGAACGCTGCAAGGAGATTCAGGAAAACATTTTCAATTTTGACCTTCATCGTCAACCTGAAGACTATTCTTTAATTACCGAAGCTAAAAAAGAATCCCCCCCAAACCATTAAAATCCACGCAAAGGCATTTCAGGAGAGCGTTTGAGCCAGTTGGACTCAGGGTAATGCGCTTCTTTTTCAATTAGATGGATTGTATAGGCGTGTCTTGTCATGTCAGAACGATTAGCATAGCTCATATGGGGTAAGAGCCCGTCCAAAACCACCATTGTCCCGGTTTTTGCTTCAAGAGGGACCAGTTTGGAAGTCTCCCAAGCGGAATCATCATAGACCTCCATTTCAGTTCCTTCCCCATTTTCGCTACGGTAAAACCGCGATTTCAATCCTTTTTTGTGAGCTCCCGGAATTGTCCATAAACAGCCGTTTTGTTGAGTAGCATCTTCTAAAGCAAACCAAAAACCTTTAACGCTCAACGGCTCTGTATAAAGGAAAGTTGAGTCCTGATGAAAGCTGACTTCACCGCCTATACGGGGCTGTTTGAAAATGAACATTGACTGCAGTATTCCAGGATCCTTATAACCTAAATCTTTTACTGTCTGGGCTAACTCAGTAGTTCTGGAAAATTTTTCAAAAACTGGATCCAGGTCATGCATCGCGTGACCGATTTTATTGATGGAATATTTTTTATCCTGAAGCAGTTTCCCATTTTTGTCGAATGCTTCTTCCTCAAAAAAACAACGAATTTTATCACCTGATTCCAGAAAATATTTATCAGAATGTCTTATTTGATCATTGGTGGTGAAAATGGAACTTGATTCAGCAGGATCGAAATTTTCAACTATTTCCAAGGCTCTGTGACGCAGCGATTCACATGCCTTTGGACTTACAAAGTCTTCTAAAATTAAATATCCATCATGGTCAAACAATTCAATTTGCTTTTGAGTCAATATCATAGTTTCCTTGATCTTACTTATGAAAAAGAGTAACCTTTCAAAGAAGAGCGGGCTCCCGCTAAATCCAAAATTACGTTTATGAATAGACTCGATTGGCTTAGTCTATTATTCATTACTCAGCTTAGATTGACATATGTTGTGGGAAGGACTCAAGCTAATGGGTGTCGGCATGACGGCAGTCATGATATTTTTGATGTTGTTGATTGCCTGTATTGAGTGGGTTAAATATTTCAATCGCAACTTTACTGCACTTGAGCTGCAAACTCAGAAATCTCATAGAAAATCCCGTGATTCTCCTACAAAAAATGAAGCCAGTCCGGCAGTTCCTGTTGAGGTCTTTGCAGCGGCAATTAACGCTTTTGAAGCAGATAATAAGAGTTCTTAACCTAATATATTTCAATATCTAAACTCAAATCTAATAGGAAAAATATCAATGGCAAGGAAACGTATTGAGTTTATGGAGACATCTTTCCGAGACGGCTTTCAGTCTGTTTTCGGTGCACGAGTCGCAACTAAAGATTTTCTACCACCATTAGAAGCTGCACTTGAAGCTGGAATAACCTACTTTGAGGCAGGGGGCGGTGCTCGGTTTCAAAGTTTGTTTTTTTATTGTAACGAATCTGCTTTTGACATGATGGACTCGTTTCGAAAAACAGTTGGGCCGGATGCGAATTTACAGACTCTTGCACGTGGAATAAACGTGGTGGCGCTCAGTCAACAACCTCGTGACATGATTGACCTACATGCTAAAATGTTCAAAAAACATGGCATAACGACTATCCGCAACTTTGATGCATTGAACGATTTGCGCAATCTTAGATTTTCTGGAGAGTGCATCACAAACCATGGTTTGCATCATCAAATCGTTATTGCGATGATGGATTTACCTCCTGGTTGCAAAGGTGCGCATGATACTAAATATTATTTGAAAACTCTTCGTAATATTTTAGATTCGGATGTGCCTTTTGATTCGATCTGTTTCAAAGATGCCAGCGGAACGGCGAATCCTAGGAAAGTCCATGAGACGATCAAAGGTGCTAGAAAGATGGTTCCGGAAGGTACTATTCTGCACCTGCACACACATGATACCGCGGGTACAGCAGTGAGCCAGTACATGAGTGCAATTGAAGGCGGAATTGACAGAATTGATCTTGCGATGAGTCCTGTAAGCGGTGGGACAGGGCAGCCTGACATACTCACAATGTGGCACGCTCTAAAAGGAACTGATTACACTCTGGACATAGATCCTGATAAAATAATTAAAGCGGAAGAGATTTTTGCGGAAAGCTTTGAGGATTATTATTTCCCTCCTGAATCCCGTATGGTTTCACCACTGATTCCTTTTTCACCAATGCCTGGAGGTGCTTTGACTGCTAATACAATGATGATGCGTGACACAGGAACTTTGCACCTGTATCCGGATGTCATCAAAGAAATGTCGGAAGTTGTTAGGTTGGGAGGTTTTGGTGCGTCAGTCACGCCTGTGTCACAGTTTTATTTTCAACAGGCATATCTAAACGTGACACTTGGCAAATGGGAAAAAATCAATCCATCATACGGAAACATGGTGTTGGGTTACTTTGGTCGGACACCGGTGGAGCCGGATCCGGAAATTGTAAAACTAGCTTCTGAACAGTTGGATAAACCTGTTTTCAATGATGATCCTCTAGACTTATTGGAACCTGGAACCCCAAAAGCAGCAGCAGAACTTAAAAAACATAACCTGCCTGAAACAGAGGAAAACCTGTTCATTGCTTCAAGTTGTGAGGAAAAAGGTATTGATTTTCTTCTGGGCAAAGCCAAAACTTCAATCAGGAAAAAATCGGACGAAACAGCAAAAGAAGTCCCGGCGTCTGGAAAATCAACAGCGCCAAATCTCTCCGGGAGTGTTGAATCTCTAAAAGGACCAAGAGATTACACCATCACTGTTGACGGCAGAGCATATCAAGTTCAAGTCAACGCCGGTGTAAATGCGGTTGCACCGGTTGTTTCCGGAAATACCGCAGAGAACGCACCTGCGACTCAGCAGACATCTGGAATTGACATCCCTGCTCCAACTCCCGGAAACATCGTAAGGCTGGAAGTAGAGGTTGGTGAGACAATTACCGCAGACCAAACTCTACTCGTGATGGAAGCCATGAAAATGGAATCTGATGTTAAATCTCCACAATCTGGGGTCATACAAACTATTAATGTGCAAGCAGGAGACACGGTGCAATCGGGAGATGCTTTACTTTCACTAAAGGTCTGAGAAGATGTTTTCTCAAAAAAGACAGATTTGCTCAGATTGACCCACATGTATATTTCTAGAAAAAAATTGAAAATTCTTCGGACAATTTTTAGCTTTTTTATTTTTTGCGGACTTTCCGGGACTTTATTTGCGCAAGCCGAAGAAGAAAGAATCAATGTTATGATGCCCAAGGATGCCAGGGTTGTAAGAGTAGATGTTAAAATTGATCAGTGGGTTTTTGCCGGGGATACATTGGCGGTTCTTAAGGATTCTAAAGGGGCAAAATTTAAGTTTCGTACAGGGATTTCCGGGAAACTTGTTTTATGGCGATTGCAACCCCTCATGCATTACAGAAAAGGAGAAACAGTCGGGATAATACAGACAGTTCCTGTTATTACCGAGCAAGTTGCGAGCAGCACATCTGTTGTTGCTTTGCCTGCATTTGATGAAATGTTGCTCAAACTATACAAATCTACAGGCATTGCAGCGCTATTTCATGGACAGAGTTTGGATTGGACAGAAGGATTTGGTCGTTTGATCATGATAGGTGTCGGTCTAATTCTGATGTATTTAGGAATTCGGCTTCAGTTTGAACCCTTGCTTCTGGTACCTATTGGCTTCGGTGCAGTGCTTTCCAATATTCCTTTAGCTGGCCTTTCCGAACCAGGTGGCATTTTGTATTATGTCTACGAGGCAGGAATTACCACTGGAATTTTCCCTTTGATAATTTTTATGGGTGTCGGAGCAATGACTGATTTTGGTCCTATGCTGGCAAATCCAAAAACTGCTTTACTCGGCGGCGCAGCACAGTTCGGAATTTTTGGTACATTATTAGGAGCACTGGCATTAAACAGTATTCCCGGTATTAACTTTTCTCTCCGTGACGCTGCTTCCATCGGCATTATTGGTGGTGCAGACGGCCCTACCGCAATTTTTCTTTCAAGCCAGTTATCTCCACGTTTGCTTGGATCGATCGCTATCGCGGCCTATTCATATATGGCACTTGTGCCGATCATTCAACCGCCGATTATGCGCATGCTGACATCACAAAAAGAGCGTGAGATTGAAATGACTCAACTGCGCTATGTTTCCACACGTGAGAAAATATTATTCCCTATGGTTGCTCTGGGTATATGCGGATTGTTACTTC
>SHAT01000021.1 GCA_004213175.1 Pseudomonadota bacterium
TCCAGTAGCGAATGCCGGTGCACGGCCGTGAATGGTATGCATTCCATAAGTGTCCATATAATATGGGAAACGACTAGAGCAGCCAATTCCTGAAATAAAAACAATATTTTCTTTGGGAATATCCAGTTCTGGCATTACTTTTTGAATATTGGCCAAAATTGCATAATCTCCACAACCCGGACACCAACGCACAGTTTGTTTGGAAACAAAATCCGCTTTGCTAAGTGGAACTGAACTTATAGGCTTGAATGGAATATTCATAGAAATTTCTATACGAAATTAGAATTAAAAATAATTTACGATTATCTGTACTGAATATTTTTCAGCTTTCTCCAAGTATTTCAAGAACCCGATTCCGAATTTCCGAAATTAAAAAAGGACGTCCCTGCAGTTTTGAAAAAGAAATTGTATCCACCAGGTATTCGGCACGCAGTAATCGAGACAATTGACCCAAATTCATTTCAGGTACGAGTACCCGTTCAAAGTTACGGAGAATCTCACCTAATTCTTTTTGAAACGGAAATAGGTGACGTAGGTGTAGCATTGAAACCGCATGTCCTTCTGCCTGAAGTTCTTCAATCGCAGTGAAAGCAGGTCCAAAGACACTCCCCCAGGTGAGGACCAACAGTTCATTTTTTTCTATCCCGATTATTTCCAGAGGAGGTAAATCCTCAACGATCCTCTGGATTTTTTGGTCACGTAGCAAAACCATTTTTTCATGATTTTCGGGATCATAATTAATTTCTCCAGTTACACTATCCTTTTCCAAGCCTCCGATACGGTGTTCCAGACCGGGTGTTCCAGGAATAGCCCAATTACGAGCAAGAGTTTGTTGATTCCTTTGATATGGCGAAAAATTTTCTTGATCTGTATGAAAGTCTGGGGAGAGGTCAGGTAGCTGATCTAATACCGGAATCTTCCAGGGTTCTGATGCATTTGCCAAACCTCCATCACTTAGAACAATCACAGGGGTCATATATTTCAGGGCAATACGAAAAGCTTCCAACACCATGAAAAAACAATCTCCCGGAGTATTCGGTGCGAGGACAGGAACTGGTGCTTCACCATGACGACCATACATTGCGGCGAGTAAATCGGTTTGTTCAGCTTTTGTAGGCAAGCCGGTTGAAGGGCCACCCCGCTGCACATTCAATAAAACCACTGGTAGCTCGGTCATGACTGCATAACCCAGTGCTTCACTTTTTAAATCCAATCCGGGACCACTCGTTCCTGTTATAGCTAAAATGCCACCAAAAGCAGCTCCGATGCTTGAAGACATAGCCGCGATTTCATCTTCAGCCTGTATAGTTTTGATACCAAAATTTTTGTATTGTGCCAATTCGTGAAGAATATCGGATGCAGGCGTAATCGGATAACTCGAATATAGTAAAGAAAGTCCAGAACAGTTGGAAGCAGCTACGCAGCCAAGCGCAAGTGCCTGATTCCCAGTGATTTGCCTATACTCTCCGGAAGGTAAAACGGCAGATGGTACATGATAACGTTCCTGAAATAACTCAATCGTAATCGCGTAATTGTAGCCTGCCTGCAGCGCAAGTTCATTTGCTTTTGCAACATCAGGTTTGTTTTTGAACTTTGCGGAGATCCAATCCTGAGTTTGCTTTAATGAGCGCAAAAAAAGCCAGTCTACAACACCAAGAGCGAAAAAGTTTTTACTGCGAGAGCCGTCTCTATGGGAAAGTCCAGTTTCTTCAACGGCTTTTAAGGTGAGCTTTGTAATCGGAATTTGTACTACACGAAAATCATTCAACTCTCCAGTTTCAAGAGGATTTTCTAAATATTCAGCTTTTCGAAGATCATTTTCTGCAAAACTATCTGAATTAACAATCAGGATTCCTCCTTTTTCCAAATCCTGCAGGTTTGCTTTAAGTGCTGCAGGATTCATGGCCACTAAAACTCCTAGACAGTCTGCAGTGGTAAAAATTTCATTGCTGGAAAAACTCAGGTCAAAACTTGAAACACCGGCCAAGGTTCCTGCAGGAGCTCTAATTTCAGCAGGGTAATCCGGAAAAGTAATAACATCATTTCCTGCAATTACCGAGGTTGTAGAAAACCGTGTTCCGGTCAACTGCATGCCATCACCAGAATCACCCGCAAAACGAATAGTAGCTTTATCTAATTCTGTTTCAGGGAAGTTGGATTTTGATACTATCTTGTTTGACGGGGGCTTTGCCTTCACTGAAGAAATTTGTTAAATAAATGGGATGTTGATTTGTGAAACGTAAATCTGAGTAATTAAAGAACCAATTTAATTCTATCAGGGTAAGATTTTAACTGCAAACAGGAAATTAAATATTTTTAAATATTTGTAATTTTCATAATTCCTGACTATCTGAAGGTGTTAATGCTAAAGCTTAGAACTTTAAAATGTTTTGAATGGCTTTTAAAAGATGAAGCGATTTCAACTCTTCTCAATATATTCTTGAATGCAAAAAATAGGATCTTCTTAGCGAAAATTATGAAGAAACTTATCAATCATAAAATGTTCCATATATTCTTATTAAGAAAATATATTACATGAGGACATAATGTTTTCATGCTGGAAATGCTTAATAAATATTACCGGGAATTGATTGCGAACTCATGGTATCTGTAGCCAGGAAGCTTCCAGTGATGGTAAAAGTAAAGACCCTCCAAAGATTACCAGCACTGTTTGGGAGATTGATTGTTTGAGTTGTATTATTATAGTAGATGTTTACATATGCTCCTGATTGAGTCAACTTTGTACTGCTAGCATTAGATCTATTTGTATAATCATGAACACTATAGCTATAAGTTCCACTACGAACTTTTGAAATAGTTATAGTTTCTGTCCCAGGGGCACTTGTTGTATCTCTATCAAGTGTAACATTGTCACTTAATTGACTGCTTGAGCAAGAACTACAAGTTTTTGCATTTGTTGCGTAATAATATTTTTTATACGAGTAGTACATATGCTTTGTACTGCTATCATTGTCTGGGATTTGTAAGTGGGAGTCCAAATCGCGTGCGGTACTGCCTGAAGGCCATGAAAGGACAATTCGCATCATTCCGCTGCTCAATTCCTCCGAAATAGCTACATCCTGATTGCTTATATTACCACATACATTGGCGTTAAAAAATGCCGTTATGTATCCGGATTTACTTACTTGAACTGTATACCCACCTGTGCTCATACCGGTTAAAGTATACGTGCCATTAGAGGCTGAAGTAGTAGCTGTTC
The DNA here is from genome assembly GCA_004213175.1 of Pseudomonadota bacterium. GTDB lineage: Bacteria > SAR324 > SAR324 > SAR324 > NAC60-12 > Arctic96AD-7. Next base: position 3,221 of record SHAT01000021.1, read on the forward strand.
CTGTCGTACTTCCACTGGTCACGTTCAAACCACTTCTGACGATAATAGAAACATTGTCAACATTATTGCCACTTACCGCATCAGTTATTTTCCCAGTAATATTTCCTGAAGAACAGCTGTCTGCAAGTAATGTCACGTTTTCAGTAATTGTTTGGTTATCCGTTAATAGTGTGGCTGATATGCTCACATCATTAAAAGCACTCTTTGTAAAGGTAATATTATATGAGCCCAAGCTAAGGTTATCCTGACTAAAAGTACCGTTATCATTTGTAGTAGTATTAGCCACAGTAGTTCCAGATTTTGCAAAACTCACGCTGACATTGTCTGTAGCTGAATTGTTGTCATACCTGACAGTACCTTTAATAGTTCCTGTTCCATATGTAGTGAAACCGTTGGTTGTTGTATAATTATCAGCAAGTGAGTTGTCGGAAGTGTCTTTAGCAGAGGTTGTAAATTGAAGCTTGTAATTTGTTCCTCTACTCAGATTGTTTGCGGGAGAGGTGGTGAAAGTCTTGTCAGAATTTGAAGCTGATGGGGCCGCTGACATTTGGATACAAGTCGTAAAATTATCGGAGGACAGCTGAAAGCTTCCTGAGCAAGTTGTATTATCTGTGTTTGTAGTAATTGTGCTTGTTGACATTGTTTTGCTAAATGTCACAGCAACATTAGTAGATACTGAAACATCCGTAGAATTATCAGTTGGGGAAATTGAAGAAACTGTAGGCGCTATATTTTCTGTAGTAGTACTATTATCTGTAGTAGTACTATTATCTGTGGTAGAATTAGGTGCACTGCTGTCATCAGTATCCGAAGCACAACTGCTCAGCAAGAATGAAAGTAATATCGTCAGATTTATTAAAACAAATAAATATTTATTTTTGTAAAACATACCAGCCTCCAGAGTAGTTTTTAAAAAAAATTTTAAATGTCATAGATAATAATTTGGAACATATCAGAGAAAATTGCATTTGTCAAGCATAATCAATCTTTTATAAAATGTTATTGAAAGCTTCTAAGATATTAAAACAAACTAATTTCAGTTTATCGATCTTGACTAAATACTAAATTATTCAGAGAATAATTATCTTCAGATTGCAAAGATTCTTTCACGAATCCGTGAGATCTAATCCATCACAATCTTAACTTTTATTCACACGGAACCAACCGTTTATTGCGTTTTAATAAAACGTAGATCAAAGAATTTCGATATTTTTTGAATATTTTCAAATGCCTCGACAAGCCTCCCGAAATGATTACATTGTGTTGTTTGCACTTGGGGCACTGTGGGGCACCTCTTTTGGAGCAATTAAAATTGCTTTAGAAGGAGTAACTCCGCTGACAGTAATGAGTGTGAGAATTTTGCTGGCCGGTGCGGCCCTGTTACTGCTAACCTTTATACGTAAGACTAAATTCCCGCGGGGAACTCAGAATTGGGTTAAAATTTTCTGGATGGCAATTTTAGGAACACTGATGCCTTTCTATCTTGTACCGTGGGGACAACTACAAATCGACAGCAGTACCACCGCAATAATAATGGCAATCAATCCTATATTCGCCCTTATTCTAGGGCATTTTTTTAGTGATAATGAACGATTCAGCATACGTCAATTACTTGCCATGGCAATTAGTTTCACTGGTATCTTTCTGGTTTTTGGTGCAGATGCATTTTCTGGGTCAAATGGAAACATCCTAGCTCAATTAGCGGTGATTCTTGCCGGTATTGGATATGTTATTTCAGGTGTTATAGCCACTCGAATTAGGGTTCCCACAGCAGACTCAGTCAGCGCCTCAATTTTTGTCTGCGCTTCCATAATCGTATTGCCGCTTTGGTTGATAGTGGAGCAGCCATGGAAAATGCATTTAGAGACAGAAAGTCTTTTAGCATTGACTCACCTCGGCCTTGTTTCAACCGGAATGGCCTTTTTGATGCGCTATTACCTTATATTAAGAGCCGGAGCTGTTTTTCTCTCTTATGTAGCCTTCATTATTCCAATATTCGGAATATTTTTTGGGATTGTGTTTCTGGATGAATCACTCTCCTTAGGCACCCTTAGTGCGATAATATTGATCCTTTCAGGTGTATATTTGGGTCAAAAATAAAAAGCTGTATTTTTAATCCTAACAAAAAAAATATTTTCATCCTACTTCAAAAACATTAACTTATGTATATTTCACTGATTTCTCCCCAAGTCGTTAACGAAAACATTGAAGATCCAAACTGGCGTTTTTTCGATTGTCGTTTTGTGTTGACTGAACCTGAAAAAAAACAAGCCGAATTTTTAGAGGGTCACCTTCCCGGAGCAATGTATGCACATCTCAATCATGACCTTGCTTCTCCTCCAATTCTGGGAAAAACAGGAAGACACCCCTTACCGAAAATAGAAGACCTGACTAAAACTTTTTCAGAATGGGGAATAAATCCATCGAATCAAGTTGTGATTTATGATGATACTGGTGGTATATATGCTGCTCGGCTATGGTGGATGTTACGATGGCTTGGACACAACGCTGTTGCCGTTATGGACGGTGGGTGGACGCGTTGGGTTAAGGAAGAGAGACCGGTCAGCGAAGATATATTTTTACCGGAAACTGTAAAATTCTGTGTCAGCTTGCAGGAACACTTGTCAGTTTCGGCTGACGATGTCCTAAATTATATTGACAATCCAGAAGTACGTGTCTTTGACGCTCGCAGTAGAGAAAGATTTTGCGGTGAAAACGAAACCCTAGACCCTGTCGCTGGTCATATTCCAAGTGCAGTCTCTTCTCCGTTTGATGGAAATTTGGATTCAGACGGAAACTGGAAATCAAAGCCCGCACTGCGTAAAATGTATTTGGAATTACTAAACGGTTTATCTGCCGACCAAACTGTTACATATTGCGGTTCGGGAATTACTGCCTGCCATAATATCCTCTCTATGTTCTATGCTGAACTTGGAGATTCCCGTCTCTATCCGGGTTCATGGAGTGATTGGATCACCATTCCAGAAAGACCTATCGCATAATTGTAGAGCAATTTGTCTCTATTTATTGCTTAATGATGTTCAAACATCATCAGAGCGTATCATTCCTGATTGTTTATAAATTTTACAAATCAGTTAATGGATCAATACGGGAGGCCCCGTCAGCTGGTATGCAGGAAATTATCTGAGGATCTTGATTAGTTTTATTTGAGTAGCATTTGCTTATACAGTTAACAAAATCCTCTTCCTTTTGTGCTTTTATAAGAGCAACTACACATCCACCGAATCCTCCCCCGGTCATCCTTGCACCTAGACAACCAGGAGCAGTAAGTGCACATTCTACCATCGCATCTAGAGAAGAATTGGAAACCTCAAAGTCGTCTCTCAAACTTTTGTGAGAATCGTACATAAGCTGTCCCAGATGATGGTGATCATTAGCGTACATAGCATCTACTGCCTGAAGAACACGTTCATTTTCAGTGATGACGTGCTTCGCTCGACGGTATAGCAAAGATTCCATTCCAGTCGATTGATCATCTAATTCAAATATTGTAGCATCTCGTAACAGAGATTTACCCAAAATCGTTGAGGCTTCTTTACACTGACTGTGACGTTCATTGTAATGAGAATCTACAAGTCCACGCCGCGTTTTTGTATCAAGGATCATTAATCGGAGTCCCTGTGGAAGCGGGACCTGTTGAATATCAAGGTTACGGCAATCAATAAATAGAGTATGCCCATAAACACCACAAGCTGAAATAAGCTGATCCATAATACCGCAATTTACACCAACCCATTCACTTTCAGCACGCTGAGCCAACTTCGCGGATAATATCGGTTCCCATGAAATTCCGGATACTTCTGAAAATGCACGAATTAAAGCGATCTCAAGTGCTGCTGAAGATGAAAGACCTGCCCCCTGAGGTACGTTCCCGGACATCACACCTTCCCAGCCAGTAAGATGCCAATTTTCCTCCTGTAAAACCCAAATAACTCCGCTCAGGTATTCATGCCAGCCTTTCAAATGCAATTGTGGTTTCGAAAGATTTACTTCTGTTGAATCATCATAATCTAGAGAATGAAGAATAACTGCTTGGTCTTTACGAGGACGAACGGCTATCCAAAGAGCCTCTTCAAGAGCGAGTGGCAGCACAAAACCTCCATTGTAATCGGTGTGTTCTCCGATCAGGTTAACTCTTCCAGGAGCTTTTATTAAGTGGGTTGGTCTATCTCCAAAGCGAGTTTCAAAAGCTTGTTGAACTTTGAGAGCAATTTTGTTCATTACGCCTTCTTACTATAATGCAGAGTTGAGCATTCCCTTAGTCTAGCTGAAGCTTGTTCGGGGCTAATGTCACGTTGAACCTCAGCAAGCATTTCATAACCAACCATAAATTTTCGGATAGTACTCGAACGGAGCAAAGGTGGATAGATATGTGCGTGAAGTCTCCAAGCATCTTTTGAGTTTGAGAAAAAAGATGCTCCGTGCCAACCCATTGAATAAGGAAAGCTGGCCTGAAAAAGGTTATCGTATCGAGATAATAGATTCTTCAACAATTCAGCCAACGCTGCCTGTTCATCTCCTGAAAGTTCATGCAGCCCTGTGACATGCCGTTTAGGAATAATCAATGTTTCAAAAGGCCAAATAGCCCACCATGGGACGACTGACAACCAGTGTTCGTTCAGCTCAACCAACCGTTGTTTTTTTCTCAATTCGTGATCAAGATATTCACTCAAAAGTGGAGAACCATGACTCTCGAAGTATTCACGTTGCTGTTGCTCTTCTCTGTGTAGCTCGTTTGGTAGGAAATCTCCAGCCCAAATTTGTCCATGAGGATGTGGATTAGAGCAACCCATTTGTTCGCCTTTGTTCTCAAAAATCTGTACCCAACGGTACTTTTCAGCAAGTTCTTTGTATTCTTCAACCCAAAACTGGACGACCTTTTCGATGGAACTTAATTCCAATTCCGGAAGACTCAAATCGTGACGTTCCGAAAAACAAAGTACTCTGCAGTTCCCAGAAACAGATTGCGACTTAAAAAGAGGAGTTTCCTTTTCAATAAATTCGGTTTCGGGAAGCAGAGATGGGAAATCATTTTGAAAAATATAGGGACCAGTATAATCCGGATTCTGATTTCCTGAAGCACGATTATTTCCCGGACAAAGATAGCACTCAGGATCGTAGCAGGGAATATTTCCACTTTCCGGATAATGCCTCTCCCCCTGCCAGGGACGCATGGTGCGTCGAGGTGAAACCAATACCCAATCGCCAGTAAGTGCATTTTGACGTCGATGAGGTTGATCAAAAATAGTCATGTTGTTATCTTAAAAATATTACGAGGATGTTCACTCTGAAATTACAAAATGTTACTCCGTATACTCAAAAGCTGAAAAAATTGAAAAAGTCGGAAAAATAAGACTCAGCAATGAATTTAGAGTCAAAGGATTTGCTTGTCAATAATAAGCAATCGTGTACGAAAGATATCCGGAGTTTTTATCCAAAATCATTTTACGGAAATTACAGTAAGAGAAATTATGAATTGGCAGAATAAATCATCTACACTATTCAGTAGGTAAGTTTTGCAAAATGAGATCTGTTTGACATCAAAAAGATTAAATTTCCTTTAAAATCAGACTAAAATAGCTGAAGGAATGGAATTTGGATTGATTTATTTAATAAATCAGCTAATTCTATAATGTATCAGTTTATGATCATTTTCTTAAGAAAAATATGACATTCTTGAAAACACAATTATTCATCGGGGGATCCTTCTTTGTATTTGTGGTTTTTTTTGCTTCTGTTTCATCAACATTTGCGCAAGCATCAGAGGAAGCCATCTCCACTGTTGTTATTGATAGTGCTCCAAAAAAACTTTATTCTGAACTTTATGCGGACGAAACAGGTAATCAGTTCATGGTTGAGATCTATGAAGAACCTCAGGAAGGCGAAAATTTAATTCATTTTCGATCTTTTAAAAACGGACAAATAATTGGTAGGAAATCTCAAGCATTAGCAGATTCGCACAATTTTTCATTTTTTATCGACGAAACAGAGCAGCGTGTTATGAGCCAAGACACAGAACAGATGCTCTATAACGTAATAAAGAAATTGATGGAAGAATCTGACCAGAAATTAAAGTCTAACCTGGAAGACATGTTTGACCAGGAAAAAATGGCAAAGAGCCTATCTGAAAAGATCAAGACACCAGACGATCAACTTTCAAGTATGGCAGACCAAATCTCGAAGAAAATAACATTTGACGGAGGAACTGTAAAAAACATGGCTAAACGTATTTCAGAGCAAATAAAGACTCCTGACGAACAGATTGCTGAAATGGCGACAAGAATATCAAAAGAAATAGAAACTCCAGATGAAAAAATTTCAGACATGGCTAGCAGAATTTCCAAGAAAATAACTTTTGATGGTGGAACTGTAAAAAATATGGCGGAACGTATCTCTGAACAAATAAAAACACCCGACGAGCAGATTGCTGAAATGGCGACAAGAATTTCAAAAGAGATACAAACTCCTGATGAACAAATTTCAGACATGGCTAACCGAATTTCCAAGAAAATTACTTTTGATGGAGGGACTGTAAAAAACATGGCGGAACGTATTTCAGAACAAATAAAAACTCCTGATGACCAGATTACTACTATGGCTTCACAAATCTCGAAGCAAATAAAAACACCTGAGGCTAGAGTTAATGAGGAGTCATTAGCTTTAACACTTGCTATCAAATTAACGCAGAAAGAAAATCTCGTTGCAGCAAAAATTCCGCCTTATGAAGAATTATTGAGTCAAGTTTCAGATAGTAACCAACAGCAGGACTACGAAAGAACTGTGGAAATTCTTGATGAGGATATCGCAAACAGAACTCCGGATGAGCAACGAAAGGCACTAAAAATATCCGGTCTCATGTCTGTACTAATTGCTTCTAAGAAGCTAAAACGTGCCATCTCAACAATTGATGATTACGATCTACCAGATGATCCATCTCTGAGAGAAATTGAAGCCGCTTTGTCTGAATGGGTTAGCAAAAATTTAGTTTTGAAATAGAATTGTACTTTCAAGATGATTTAAGCATTTGATTAAGGTCTGCTTAGTTAGGTCTTTAAACTTATTTTTTCAATATACTTCCTACCAAAACCACTCATTTCTGAAACATAAAAAAATACTACAGGCTGTTAAAGATCTAAAAAGCTTTTTTTTGTTAGTGTTACTCAGTAGATTAGTTTGCTGAATACTGTTTTGCCTTGAGAATCTTATAAATTTAATAAAACCAAACGGGTATGATACAAAAACTACGTACTTCAATGCTTGAACAAAAATTGGACATGCTGGTCGTTGTTTCAGCAGACGAACACCTTAATGAATATCTTCCCGTTCAGAATTGCCGGCTAAGGGCTTCAACATCTTACAGAAGTTCTCAGGGTTTTCGCGGTTCTGCAGGAACAGCAGTATTTTGTGTTGAAGGGCGTCACCAGCTTTTTGTAGATTCGCGCTATCATATACAGGCCGAGCAGTCATGCGGAGAAAATTTTGAAATTCAGAAGTTGGGGAATGATGGTGTACTTGCCCCTCAAGAATGGATTGCCTCGCATTTAGGAAAAACTTTAATAGTTGGCGCAGATCCTTATGTGATGAGCCCGAATGAATGGCGACGTTATGAAAATAATGTTAAAAAGGCCGGTCACATTTTGAAACCAACAACTCCCAATTTGGTAGACACCGTTTGGGATGATCGGCCAAATTCTCTCAAAAATAACATCTATCCGCTTGATATAAAATACACAGGGAAGTCAAGTTCCAGCAAGTTAGAAGATGTTCGAAAGGAAATAAATGAATCCGGAATGGGGAAACACAGTAAAGCGGATGTTTTGCTGTTAACCATGCTTGACGAAATTGCCTGGTTAACTAATTTACGGGGCAGTGATATTGAGCATACTCCAGTTTTTGAGGCTTATGCCGCAATTTTTCAGGAAAGAGCATTGTGTTTTTGTCATCATCCTGATGCTGAATTAAGCAAATTCTGTCCTGATTGGGAGTTCCGACCATATGATGAATATAAGGAGTTTGTTGAAAGACTTTCAAAAGATGAAAATGTAAAAATACTGATTGATCCTTCAAAAATTACTATGGGTACATATATGGCTTTTTCAAAAGAACAAATTATAGAACAGAAAAGTCCTATCCTTTTAGCAAAAGCACTTAAAAACCCAGCGGAAATTAACTCCACAAAAAATGCTCATAAGCAGGCTGGAGTCGGAGTTGTAAAAAGTTTTAGACGTTTACAAAAAGCAATTGATTCTGGACAGCCTGTAACGGAAAAACAATACTCGGACTGGCTTTATGAAGCATATGCGCAAGCCGAGGGTTTTTCTGAGCTTAGTTTCAAAACAATCTCCGGTTCAGGCGCTAACGGAGCAATCGTTCATTATGGGACTCCAGACGATTCAAATCCTATGAAGAAAGGAGATCTGTTGCTTGTTGATTCAGGTATCCAATGTGCGGGTGGAACCACAGATGCAACCCGCACAGTTATACTAGGAAACCCGAGTGAGAAGCAAAAACGGATTTTCACTTTGGTTTTACAAGCACATATTCGTTTGGCTAGACAGATTTTTCCTGAAGGAACTAAGGGATCCTCTCTGGATTCCATTACTCGTTCCGGACTCTGGAATGAAGGTTTGAATTATGGTCACGGAACTGGACATGGTGTGGGTTCTTTTCTGAATGTACATGAAGGTCCTCAGCGAATCTCCCCTTTTGCATACGATGTTGGCCTGCAGGAAGGGATGGTTCTTTCAAACGAACCCGGATATTATGAACACAACTGGGGTGGAATTCGACTTGAGAATCTTTATGTGATCAAAAAATCCAAAGTATTTCCAAAACATTCAGACGGAAAAGGATGGCTTGCTTTTGAAACTCTAACACTTATTCCATTTGAACGAAGATTAATTGACAGAGATATACTTTCAGTTGATGAACTAAAATGGCTGGATGAATATCACCAACTTGTTTTTAATGAAATTTCTCCTATGCTGACTAATTCTGAGGATTTAAAGTGGTTAATCTGGGCATGTGGTCTTGTATAGATGAAAATCCTGACACCCGCAAAAATTAATCCACTGCTTTATATTTTGGGTAAACGCGAAGACGGCTTCCATGAGCTATACATGCATATGGTGCCTGTCAATTTATTTGACACATTAAGCTTCTGCGAAAATAAGAAAAAAGGATTGAATTTCAAAATGAAAGGCGCAAATTTTTCTGTACCTCTCGAAGAAAATATGGTGGTCCGAGCAGTAAGATTATTCGAAAAGACTGCTGGCGTGACCGTGGATATTGAAATTATCCTGGAAAAAAATATCCCTTCCGGCGCAGGACTTGGAGGGGGCAGTGGAAACGCTGCAGGTGTTCTTCAGGTATTAAACCATATATTTCGTCCATCTTCCACTCAAATAGGTCTTTTGCCTTCAGAGAAACTTTTTGAACTTGCTCTGGAACTTGGTTCAGATGTTCCATTTTTTCTAGCCCCTTCTCCTTGTGAAATCCGTGGACGCGGTGAAGAGATAAATCCTTTGAAGAAATATCCTGAATTAATGCTGGTTATTATGAAACCCCATCTTTCAATTTCTACACCTACAGCATACCAAAATTGTCTCGCAGAAAAATGTACCAGCTTTCCGGAAGTTAAAACTTTAGTTGATTTACAAAATCATTTGAACAATCAGTTTGAAACTTCATTGCTTCCTCAATATCCGGTCTTGTCTGAATTGAAATGTTTACTACTCCAAAATGGTGCATTTGGTGCATTAGTCTCAGGTAGCGGCTCAGCCGTATTTGGGATATTTTATAAAAAAAAACTGCAAAAACACGCGTTTAAAAAATTATCATGTCTTCATACGGGAGAAATATATTCTTGCGAAACTTTGACTACACATCGTTATTTTTGATTCAGCAATGTATAAAATCAACAAATATTTGGTGTCGCTGGTTACTTTTGGTTTCAGCACTATTTTTTGTAGGTTGCAGTGCCAAAACACCTGTGTTAAGAGACGGGAGAGAGTACAACAAAAACGGGGTTTGGAAACAGTCCAATTCACGTATAAGTAAATACGTTAATGTTTACACTAAAAACAAACATGTTAAAATCTGCTTGGACCGTGCAACTTCAAGAAAATATCTTCATTATATACATCGGGTTTTTTATAAGTACAAACTGCCCCCTGAGCTTGCACATTTACCAATTCTTGAGTCTTGTTTTGACAGTAAAGCAGACTCAGGACATGCAAGGGGTATGTGGCAGTTCACCAAATCAACCGCCAAAGATTATGGATTAGAAGTAGATTGGTTATCAGATGATCGGTTGAACTGGCGTAAATCAACCCACTCAGCAGCACGTTACCTTAGAATTCTTGGTAAGAAATTTGATAACAACTGGGAATTAGCACTGGCTGGGTATAACGGTGGTCCGAATTATATGGCCCGTCAAATAAAATCTCAAGGCACTCGAAATTTTTGGAAATTAAAACTGCGGAAAGAAACGCACGAATACGTACCAAAATTTTTGGCAATGATCAAAGTAGCCCGAAGTAGATACCCTGACCTTTTTTTTCAAGGGTCACCACGAGCATGGGCCAGATCAGGATAAAATATAAAACTATGAAAAAAGAAGGTTTGATGATGAATCATAGCAATTATTACATAACAAGTTTTTTTAAATGAAAAAATCAAATCAAATGTCTATGATTTTTTGTAAAAGGTTTGAACCAAAAAATCTGTCATTTCGATGATATAAAGATTTTTTAAAATATTAGCAATCAATACAAATAAAGATATTGTTAACAATTGTTTGAATATATAAGATTAGGCAAAAATATTATAAATAATCACAATTTATAAAAGGAGATGCTATGGCAGAAGAAGATGGTGAAGGAGGAGGAGGAGGAGGTAAAAAGAAGATGATCATAATCATCTTGGCGGTTGTGTTGTTGCTAGTTATTGGTGTAGTCCTTTTTTTACTTATGTCGGGAGAAGAAGAAGAATTGCCAGAAAAAGAGCAACAGGTAACGAACGTAGCGGAACCGCTGGCAGTGCCAATTTTTCTCCCGCTTGAAAGCTTTGTGGTAAACCTCAAAGACGGACGTCGTTTTTTAAAAACAAGCATTCAACTGATGCTTAGCGAACCCGGAGCTTCTGCGTATTTAACAGTCCGGTTGGTAGAAGTTAAAGACCTTGTGTTGGCAGAGTTGCAGGAATTATCGGTAGAAGATGTCAAAAAATCTGATGCTAGAGAGGCTCTTAAACAAAGGCTTATCAGTTCTATCAGTCAGGTTTTTCCCAGCAAACCTGAATGGGAAGATCCTGAACCGATTAAAAAAGTGTTGTTTGAAGAGTTCGTAATACAGTGAACTCAGTTATTCGTATGCTGAATCAACAATTTGGATTGTAAAACTCCACTTGTAATTTAAAACATATTTGTCTGCATAAATTTATTGTTTAACAGACGATGGACAAAAATGGAAGTAGATCTTCAGGACAATTTCAGTAAGCGAAGCAGTTACAATCCGTTCTACATTTTTGTAAAAAATTTAGGCGCTTTTTTTTTAATGCTATCAGTTTTATTTTTCTTCAATTCTGTAATGAGAGCGGAAGAAAAACAAATTGGTGAAATCAAAGTCATCCGAGAGGGGCCACCTCCGCTTGAAGAACCGCAATATTTAGATCTTGGTACTTTTGTTGTAAATATGCCAGGAGATAAATATTTTCTTAAAAGCAGTATCCAATTGGCTTTTGAAAATGGAGCGGCAAAAGAATGGATGCTTGCAAGAATGCCATTAGTTAGAGATCTTGTGATCACTCACCTCAATTCGATTACTGTTGAGCAATTTGATGATACAAGAAATCGAGCGGTTATCAAAATTGATTTGCAAAACCGTCTAAACTCACTTTTTCCTAATAAAACAATCTGGGAAGATTCGCTGCCTGTAAGGAGAATACTTTTTCTGGAATTTTACAGACAGTAAAGTAAAACAGGTCTGCAGACAAGTGATAAGAACTTTTAGCTAATTATGTAATGATATACAGTGATTTTGGTTGTAGAGTTGTTTTTAAACTTGTAACCTAGAAGATCAAATTTTAACCATTGAGCTTAAAACATTGACTAATGGCAGAAGAAGAAGAATCTTTCGAAAATTTGGATGACCTGGATTGGTCAGACGTTGAAAGTGAACTTAAGGCAAACAGAGATCAGATTCTCTCTGAAGTTAAGAGTGACGGAGAATTAGAGAAACAGGAAGCAAAAGAGGGAGACAGTTCAAAGGACGCTGGGGATGAAACCGCATCATCTAATTCCCCTGCTGTTTCCGGAGATATGGATATCAATTTCTTGTTTGATGTAAAGCTTTCAATTGTAGTGGAGGTAGGGCGTGTGGAGATGTTAATCAGTGACCTGTTAGAGTTGGAAGAGGAATCAATTATAGAACTTGACAGCATGGTAGGCCAGCCTCTAGACATACGGGCTAATGATTTACTTGTTGCACGGGGAGAAGTAATTGTAGTCAATGAAAAATTTGCGGTACGCTTAACGGATATCATAAGTCCGGATAATCGATTTGCAGCACTCTGAGAAAAAAATATGAGTATCGTGAAATCAGCCTGGCTAAAAGCAGGAATTTCGCTGGTATTATGGCCAGGCTTGATTTTATCTGTTGCCGCATCTGAAGTCCGTACGCTGAAATACATTGAGGTTACATCCCTTGAAAATATCTCGCAGCTTCGTTTAGAGTTTGATGAAGATTTATTAGGAGATCCGGTAATAAATTTCGAGTCTGGCTCACTGAGCTTGCTCTTTAACTCAGCGAAAATAGATCCTGCCTTACCTTTTCTGACAACTATAAAAAAAGATCCTTTTATCAAAGCAATCCGCGCAGTTGAAGCCCCTGATTCTAATATTGTTCATTTAGATATTCTGCCAAATTCTGCTCGTGTGGATTTAGGTCATCCCGAAATAAATCATGTCGGGAATAATTTAATGGTGGTAATTCCTGGTAAAATGTTAGCTAATCCAGCTCTTTCTAACACCACATTACTGACAAATGAAATTGGACAAAGAGTCAAATCAGATTCTTCTTTTCCTTCTACTTTTTCCAAAGGAGAATTAGAAGGGATTGTGTCTGACCAGCCAGGTTTTTCAGCAATACCTTCACAAGACTGGGTTGAAACTATAGTATCACTGGTTCTTGCACTTTTTTTCGTTTTGATATTAATTTATTTAATAGCATATATTTATAACCGTTTTTTCAGCGGACGATTTTCCTCAATGCAGGGAAAAATAAGTGTTCGTCAAGTTTCAAGCTATCATGTAGGTCCTAAGCAGAAAATAGTAGTATTTGAGATGAGCGGGAGGTTATTTGCGTGCGGTGTTACACCAACTTCCATTAACCTGATTGCTGAATTAAATGATGAAAAAGATCAGGAGTATTTGCATTCAGCTAAGACTGATGAGGAAACAAATGAAATAAACATGGATCATATGCAGGCTGATTATTTAAAAACACTGGCACAAAAAAATGGGGGGGGGGGATTTAAGGAAACTCTGAGTGAGACGATGGAAGCAGATTCCACTTCTATAGAATTAGAAGGCCATAACAATGGAGTGTTTCTAAAAGCAAATTCTATAGGAAATAGAAGTGTCTCAGAGAAAAATGATAAAAGTTACAGATCTTTGGTTCCCAGTAGATCACATACTTCAAAAACAGCTAATAAATCTGAAAAAATTTTATATGGTAATCAAATGATGCAGGATTTTTCTAAAAAGCTTTTAGATCGGTTAAAATTCTTAAAGCCCATCAAATAAGATACATGCCTCATTCATCATTGAAAATTAAAGAGGAAACAAGTAAAAAAATCAACAAAAATAGCTTCTCAATCTTTTTGCAATCAATTTCTCGCTTTTACGGGTTAAATTTGATGCTTCGTAGTATTTTCTTACTATCAATTTTGTGTATCGGTATTCCTCTTTATGCACAATCGCCAATTCCTGGAATCAATATTTCCATTGATTCAGCAAGCTCACCACAGCAGGTATCGACAACTTTACAGATCGTATTTCTTCTGACAGTCCTGACAATGGCTCCGGCCATCTTAATCATGACAACATCATTTACACGTTTTGTTATTGTATTGTCATTTTTGCGTCAAGCTATCGGCACACCAACGGCGCCGTCAAACCAAATAGTAATTGGACTGGCGTTATTTCTATCTCTTTTTGTAATGATGCCTGTCTGGGAAGAAGTAAATACAACAGCACTCGACCCTTATTTAGAGGAGGCAATTTCCCAGGAGGAATTTATGAGTCGCGCGGCTTTGCCTATCAAACGATTCATGGGAAACTTTACCCGAGAAAAAGACCTGGCTTTGTTTATTCGTATTGCCAAAATAGAGCGTCCAAAAAACATTGATGAGGTCCCAATCTGGGTTATGATTCCTGCTTTTGTAATAAGTGAACTGAAAGCTGCATTTCAAATCGGATTTTTGTTATATGTTCCGTTTCTTGTAATTGATATGGTTGTTGCATCAATCCTGATGGCCATGGGTATGATGATGATGCCGCCGGTAATGATTTCATTACCATTTAAACTGATGCTATTTGTTCTGGTCGACGGTTGGCACTTGATCCTTGGCTCAATGGTCAAAAGTTTTGTAGATTTGTAACTCTTATTAATCCTTAATTTTTTGTTAAATTATGACAGAAGCACTTGTTGTATCAATAATGATCGAAGCTATGCGAATGGCCACCCTGCTTTCAGCTCCTATGTTAATTGGTGCACTTGTTGTAGGCTTATTAGTATCAATTTTCCAAGCGGTGACGCAGATTCAGGAGCAAACATTGGCCATTATACCAAAAATGGGGGCAATGATAGCTGTTTTAGCAATCCTTTTTCCGTGGTTCCTCTCACAAGCAACAACCTACATGTCTGGTATTTTCACCAATATACCACGTTATATCGGTGGATAAAAACAATAGAGATACCTGCTCTAAATTCTATAAAAATCCACATTATTTATATCAAGTAATTTCTGGCTAGACCATACTGTTCCGATGTTGGATAATGTTTCTCATACTATTGAACAATTACAAAACAGCTGTAATTATATTAATACTAATCCAAATTATCATTAATTTCACAAAGAAAATAAACATACTATGACTATATCTTCAGATTCTGAATTAGAAAAAGATGAAGATCATCAAGAGGAAATAATAGAAATAGAGGGAAGCAGTTTAGAGACTATTTCAGAGGAAAAGTCTCTTGTTATAAGTGAAGATATTTTTCCTGATTCTTTGCTTGTCGTACCACTCTACGATCGTCCGCTCTTTCCAAAAATGCTTCTGCCGGTTATTATTTCTGATAAAAAATTGGAGAAAGTTTTAGAGGATGAATTAAAAGGCCCTTTGAAATATGTCGGTCTGGTTTACAGTAATGAAACAGATGAAAATAGTGACGAGACTAAAGAAGATATTAATGACAGGCTGGCAAATATCGGTGCAGTTGGCAGGATAGTACAGGCATCAAAACATAGTAATGATCCGATGCATATTATCGTGCAGGTCATGGAGCGTTTTGAAATTATTGAAATAATTTCTGAAGATCATGTATATAGAGCAAAAGTTGAATATCTGCAGGATACAGGTGATCAAAAATCTGAATATGAATTAAAAGCCTTTTCTGTTTCGATTATCAATTTAATCAAAGAACTGGTTCAACTAAATCCATTATTCAAGGAAGAATTAGGCCTGTTGATGGGGCGTATTAATCTCAAAGATCCTGCAACACTCGCTGATTTTGCAGCATCCATGACGACTGCATCCGGAAAGGAATTGCAAGACATATTGGAAACAATGAGTATTAAAGAGAGGATTGAAAAAGCCTTGAATTTACTAAGACATGAGCTTGAAGTCGCAAAACTTCAAGTAAAAATCTCTCAGCGTGTAGAAGATCGGATGTCTCAGCAACAGCGAGAATTTTTTCTACGTGAACAGCTCAAGGAGATTAAGAAAGAGCTAGGCATTACAAAAGAAGGTTCAGAAAGTGAAACAGAAAAATATGAGGCACGCATAAAGAAACTAAAACTTACTGAAGAGGCAAAAGAGCGTATTGAAGAAGAATTAGAGAAAATGCGTTTAATCGAGCCTAACTCTCCAGAATATCATGTTACTCGAACTTATCTGGATTGGCTGACAATTTTACCCTGGGGTGTTTACAGTAAAGATGTTTTCAACATACAACGTGCAGCAAGAATTCTAAATCGTGACCACTATGGCTTAAAAGATGTTAAAGACCGTATACTCGAACTGATCTCTGTAGGCATCATAAACGGAGACCTTTCGGGATCGATTGTTTTGCTGGTTGGCCCCCCTGGAACAGGTAAAACATCTGTGGGACAGTCTATTGCCAGATCAATCGGACGAAAATTTTATAGATTTTCTCTTGGAGGGATGCGAGATGAAGCAGAAATAAAAGGGCACCGTAGGACATATATAGGTTCACTTCCAGGAAAATTTATTAATGCAATCAAAACCTGCAAAACGGCTAACCCGGTAATCATGCTGGATGAAATAGACAAGATCGGTGCTAGTTTTCAGGGAGATCCTGCATCTGCACTGCTGGAGGTTTTAGATCCTGAACAGAACAAAGATTTTCTTGACCATTACCTTGATGTACGTTTTGATCTTTCAAAAGTACTTTTTATTTGTACAGCAAATCAAACGGATACAATACCGCCAGCATTGCTGGACCGTATGGAAGTTATCAGGCTTTCAGGTTATATTATGGAGGAGAAACTACAAATTGCCAGTAAACATCTTTTACCTAAACAACTTAAAATACATGGGCTCAAGAAGTCACAGTTTTCTCTGTCAAAAGTGGTTCTGCGTGAAATAATTGATGGTTACGCCAGAGAAGCAGGTGTAAGAAGTCTGGAAAATAATCTTAGAAAAATAATGAGAAAATCTACACGCAAGATTGTAGAAGAAGAAATTGAAAATGTAAAGATTGATAAAGATGAGCTACCAGAATTGTTGGGACGCAAGGTTTTCGCAGAAGAAACACGTTACAAAAAACCTAAAGTTGGAGTCATTACTGGTCTCGCATATACAAGTGTCGGCGGTGCAACTTTGTTCATAGAAGCGTCTTTTGTAGAAGCTAAAAACCCTGGATTCAAGCAGACGGGTCAACTTGGAGATGTAATGGTAGAATCAACGGAGATTGCTTACACATATATACGTTCAAAAGGTAGCCGGGATGAAAAAATTAAAAAATTCTTTTCAGAAAACTTTATCCACATGCATGTACCAGCAGGTGCTACCCCTAAGGATGGTCCCTCCGCTGGTATAACAATGGCTTGTGCGCTACACTCACTGGTTTCAAAAGAAGCTGTCATTCCTAATATTGCAATGACAGGAGAATTAACACTCACTGGTTTGGTTATGCCTATTGGTGGAGTAAAAGAAAAAACAATTGCTGCCAGGCGTACAGGGATTTCACAAATAATTTTTCCTTTAGAAAATAAAAAAGATTTTGAAGATTTGGATGAGATAATAACTAAAGATATCAAACCCCATTTTGTGAAAAACTTTGAGGACGTACTACCCATTTGCTTTCCAAAATTGAAAGAAAAAATTGAAAAGAAAAAAGCAAAAAAATAATCCATCTTTACATGCAATTCAGTTTAATCAATCTTGAATTTTTTCCACTACTTGGTTTGCTGCTTTTTTCGGGAGCATTTGCCGGATTATTGGCAGGACTCTTTGGAGTCGGTGGCGGAATTATTTTAGTTCCCGCCTTAATCTTTGCATTTGATAAACTGGGCTATTCTCCGGATGTTACTGCACACATGGCTGTTGGGACATCACTGGGAATTATCGTGCCCACCTCAATTATTTCTACCTGGTCTCATTACAAAAGAGGTTCAGGGGACATGATTTTGTTCCGCAAGCTAGCATTCCCAGTTGTTTTCGGTACGTTGGTTGGTTCATGGCTAGGAGGTAACTTAAGTGGTGATTCACTAAAAACAATTTTTGCAACCTTGACAATGTTGATTGCACTAAATTTATTACGAAAAAACCATTATTTAATTGGCGAAGAACTACCTGTAGTATCAAAACAGTGGAGCATTGCAGGTTTGATCGGTCTACTTTCATCAATAATGGGGATCGGTGGAGGTGTTTTTTTCACCTCTTTCTTTACGGCCTACGGTTTAACTATGTTAAGAGCAATTGGAACGTCCGCAAGTTTAGGTTTGATGATTTCACTTCCTGGAGCAATTGGTTATATATTTAGCGGTTGGAATAACCCAAATCTCCCTCAGTTAAGCTTCGGATATTTCAGTTGGTTGAGTTTTCTATACATTTCCCCGATAACCATGTTCATGGCCCCGCAGGGGGCCAAACTTGCTCACCAACTTGACAATGAGAGACTTGAACGCTGGTTTGCACTTTTCTTGATGATCATGTCAATTTGTATGTTTTACAAAATTTATTTTTGAGAGCTCTCATTCCTATGGCTTCAAAGAAACCTTTCTTGATGGGAATCGGCGGTGGCTCCGGTTCGGGAAAATCAACGATTGTCCAGGAACTTAAAGAAAATATTGGCCCTGAGAAAATATCTGTTATAAATTATGACGCATATTACCGTAACCGACCTGAATTGACATTTGAGGAACGCCAAAACATAAATTTCGACCATCCCGATTCACTGGAAACTCAACTGATGGTTGAACATATTAAGCAACTGATTTCGGGGGAAAGTGTTCAAATACCTATTTATGATTATGCCAAGCATTTACGTTCCTTAAAAACGATAAATGTTGTCCCTTCTCCTATTATAATTGTGGACGGCATCCTTGTTTTGAATGACAGTCAACTTAGGGAAATGATAGATTTATTAGTATTTGTCGATGTGCCACCTGACTTAAGATTCATCAGGCGTTTAGAACGTGATTTGTCTGAACGTGGTCGTACTATTGATTCGGTAATCAAGCAATATCTTGCTACTGTGCGCCCTATGCATGAAAAATTTGTAGAACCAAGTAAACACTTCGCTGACATTTCAATTCCCGGATGCGGACATAATCTGAAGTCAGTGAAGCGTTTGATGAAACTTTTGCAAACTCTGCCTGCAAAATAAGCATAATTTTTACAAAAATTTTGGATCATGGCAAACCAACTTCTTTTTCCATTAACTGAATAAAGTCCTGCCGCTGAGAATCTCTTGCATAATCTAATGATGTCTTTTTATCAAAATCAACCACCGAAGGATCACCACCTTTTTTGAGCAATAATCCTATTGATCCGAGATTCCCTCTCTGGGTTGCTATTATCAGAGCTGTTTTCCCACTTTTATTCTGCATGTTGACTCTTGCACCACTTTTCAGCAATTCCCACATGGCTTGCGTATTCCCTTTTTCAGCAGCCCACATTAGTGCAGTCCAGCCTGCTTGAGTACGTGCGTTCAGATTAGCACTTGATTTCAAAAATAAATTTAACATTTGCAAATCTCCATGAAAAGCAGCCCACATAAGAGGGGTAAAATCTCCTTTATCAGGATCTGCCCCGTGTTCCAGCAATAATTTTACAATTGCTTTATCTTTCATCGACGCAGCCCAAATAAGTGGTGTATCACCAAACTCATCAGTCAGGTCTACCATCGCACCACGTTCCGCCAGCAATTTTACAAGTTTGACATTTTGTGATTTGACTGCATGCATAAATGCCGTATAACCTTTTTTATCTTTTAATTCCAATTCTGCTCCTGTTGCTAGCAAATGATTTACAGAGCCTTTATTCCCGCTTTTTACGGCTATTATCAGGGAAGTCATTTTCGGCTCAGCAACCGCAATGTTTTCTGTAAGTTCTTTGTTAAGGGAAAATTGTTTTTTGTTGTCTATTAAAAATACTTTCTGAATTTTACCTGACTGGTAATCCGGCCAAAGATAATACATTAAAATTAGTGCATTAACTGTAAAAATTGCAAACAAAAGCCATCCAAGCCTGAAAAAAACTGAATATTGATTAGAAAAATCTTTTGGCAAGACAATATCAAAATCTTTTGATTTATCATTTAGAAAATGTTTTGCCACATCATGCTTTTCCGGATTATAATTATCAGGAATCACTCTCTTAAACACTGGGCTATCATTATCACTGGAAAAGAAAGGTGTTTCGAAACGAGAAAAATATTTAGGCTTTATCGAAAATGCTTCTTTTTCAGGTTTCGGCTGTTCAATAATTTGAGGTCTACCTTCTGAGAGTGCTAGCAGAATTCCGGGATCTAGCTGGGAGCTTCCGGTTATCGAAATTGGAATGTTTTTCAGTCTGACATGCCTGATAATTAAACCTAATAGTTCATGAGTGTCCTCGCTAAAGACTTGCAAATTGTCTAAATCAAGAGTAACCTTCCGCGTGTTAGCTGAAGCTAAACTTTTTTCAATAGCTTCCATTTCCGGTTGGATATCTGCACGTCTTAACTCATCAATTACTTTCAACGTCGCAATTTGCCCTTTTTCTTTAAGAACTATTCGGTTCAACATTGTATTTTTAGGATATTGGCAGGAAGGTTGCAAAAGTTTAGAAAGCCTCTAAATTTTTTCTGAGTATTGAGAATCAGCAAAAAACACACCAAGTATTGACAAATTATAAATGAAAAATTTTAAAAGCAAATTGTTTTTGGTGCCGTTTATTTTCGCCTTAAGTCTGACAACTGCTTCGGCAGATGAAGAAGAACCGGTTTTTTGGAAAGATCGTCAAATATCTCAATTGGAGCAGCTTACTCCAAGTCTGGTTGAATCCGTTCAAAGTATGCAGACAAAAATAAATTCAGTTGCAATATCAAGTATTTCTTTTGGGGATACTTTACCGAGTAATTTTCGCAAAGTCGCAACTGGTCGTTTACAGCAGACACTCACCAGTCTAAAAACTTTAAAAGTCAGCGTCTGCGAATCATGCAGTCAAATCAGAACTAACATTTCAGGAAGTTTTCTAAAAATAAGTCGTGGAATTGCTGACGACAAATATCGTAGGGAAGTTGCTAAAGAACTAAATGTTAAAGGATTTCTTGATATTGCAGTTTTTACCAGTGAAGGGGATCAGCTTTCCATTTCACTGAATGCATATGAAGCAAAAAGCGGTGAAATTGTTTTTTCTAAAATAGTTACAGGAACACCACCTAAAAGTGGATCATATATACACGTGTTTTACGGTAAAATGAGTGTACCTATTACCTTTTCCTCTTCAGGCAGTGTTATAACTGTTGACCACCAGTCGCGAGTAATCGGAGGAGAAAAAATGGTACGGCTTACAGATGACTGGAGTTTTACTGGTGGCGGAGCAATGTTGAGTGATGACAACTCCAACTTGACAAACAAGTATGAGTCATCAATCACGGGTTTTTTGATAGACGGAACAATAAGTTATGATGTTTTTAATTTTGGTGGAAACCAGGTCTCATTTTCTCTTCTTGCAGGCTTAGGGATGATGACAGTGACACCTTTCAATAGCCCACCATATTTCAAGTCAGGATTCGGCCTTTCTGTAGCAGAACAATTGACGCTGAACTACCATTATATTGCAATGCTTACAACTTCTGAAGATGCAAAAGCTACCGGAGCATCAATTATTTCTATAGGCTGGAAATTTTAATTGTTTAATTAAGTATTTCAAAAATCTTCGCTTATCATGGAATTATTTAATAAAATTAGTATAATGCGTTTATTTTATAAACTTACTTTTAGAGTAAGTTTATGCGCCGTGTTGGCTCTAAGTGGTTGTACGACGACAGAAGAATCAGTTGAACCAGTCGCAGAACTTCCTGTTAAGAAAAAAGTGCTTTTTAACCAAAAGACTGAGGGTGGGAAAAATTCGGTTACTGTTATAGAAGAAACTCAAGGTAACAAAAGGATTCTTCGAATTGTTTTGCAGAGGGGAGAACTTCAGTCAAACTTAATCCATCCTATTGACAGTCCTAATTTCGTTATCGCAGTACCACTCCAAGACGCAACTAGTAAACGTTTAAGTTTGAAAACGGCAGCATTTGAACAAAGTCTTAAAATAGATATTGATCAACTACTGTCCCGCTATCTTTCGCCAGAACGTTTTAACGTCTCTGTAATAATTAACTGGGACCAAAAACTGTTGCAGGAAGTGCAACTCAAAAACCTGCCACTAGAGGAGGATGCATCAAAAACAGAGACAAGCAACGATGATGAAGATGAAGTTTCTGAGACAACAAAACGAAATCATGAATTGAAAGAAGCTTTAAAATCTGTCCAAATCAGTGTTTTACTGGATAACACATTACCTGAAACTCAAGAACAATTTTTAATGAAACTGATTCCTGCACAGGAATTTTATCTTGCTGATCGTGGTGATACTGTAACTGTAGAAAGAACTTCTTTCCCAAAACCTTTCTCAGACAGTATCGCTCCCTATGAAGAACAGATAGTAAGGAGGAAACTCACTGAATTATTGATGAAATATATAGCTAAAACAGACTTTGTAGTAAATGTTAAATTTTCATTGATAGAAAGCAACGAAGAAACAAAAAATGAACCACCTTCTTCCAGCAACATCAAAATGGCGATAAATTTACTACTTGATGAAACGGTTCTTCCTAGAGTTGATACTTTCTTGAAAGAGGCAGTACCACTGGCTATAAACTTTGATAAGGATCGTGGAGATAAACTGGCAATTATCCGTAAGGATTTCCCAGAACGTTCTGACAGTTCACTTACACCGGAACAGCGAGGTGCACTGAAGGATTATCGTGTAAAAATTCTAGAAGCTTTCCAGACAGGTGACTACGTTGCAGGTTTGGAATGGGCAGCAAAAGGGTTGAAAGTCGCGGTGAAACGTTCAGACAAAATATTTATCCTGAAAATGAAAGGATCATTACATTTTCTCCTTGAAGAAAAAGAGGAAGCCCTGGAAATGTGGGAACATGTTCAACGTTTAGACCCAAAGGATGAAGAAGTACGTCAAATGCTTGATAATATGGAGTAAATAATGATAATAAAAAAAAATCTTGATGCAGATTTTTTTCTTTACACGCTGCTTATTTTCAGTCTGCTGAGTTTTTTGTTTATCAACAAATTGAGTGCTCAGGAGGGAGCCGTTAATTCAGATCAGTCTCAGGAAGAAGATTTATCTCCGGAAAAAGCAGCTGAATCAGCTGAAAAAAAACAAACTCTTGAAGAACTACTTGCCATCCCTTTTAACCAAATAAAGGAAGAACAAGAAGAAATGCAACTTTCAGGAGACGGAAGCGTTGATGAAAAACAAAGGAGATCAAATAAAGGAGATGTAAAACTTCCTCCACCACCCGAACAAAGAAGAGTTGAAAGAAATATTGAAAAACAGCTAGATCAGATTTTCCGTGAAAAATTGCCTAAAGAGTACGTAGGTGTATCAGTTAGTATTCGCTATATCTTGGAAACTGCACCTGTTACCAAGCGTGATAAAAGTATTTCAAAAATAAAATTGCCTGGATTCGAAAATAATGTCTGGGTACCAACACAAACAAAAAAAATCGTTGGAATTGTAAATCAGGTAAGACCGTATACAACAATTTTTGCTGTTGTGAATACACCTGTCTCACTCTTCAATGTTGAAGTTCTGCGCCAAACATTGGATGAACGTATTAAATTTCTCAACCTAACCGGTAGAGATGTGCTTAAAATGGTACATGTACCATTTACTACACCTGCAAAATCATCTGTAACTACCCTAGAAAACGCTGCGGTTGAAATTGCAGAAGCAGAAAAGGCTGCAACTGAGGGCAATACCGAAACAGAAAATGATAACGGTACAATAATTGATGGAGAACCCGCATTAGAAGGTGAACAGGAAACCCTGTCGGCAGTGGAAGAAATACCTGAAGCTGTTTTGGAACCTAATCCTAAACCAAGACGTATTGACATGAAGGCCAAGGTTGAAACTACACGTTATTTACTGCAGGCCAGAAAAGCTTACATGAGTGAGAATTATGATTCAGCTATAACAGCTCTGCGCAGAGCAATTGAATTAAATCCTTTTTCCTCACAAGCTTTTGCTATGCTTGGTTCCATATACTACCGGCTTGGCTGGAATAGAATGGCATTGGAAAATTGGCAACATGCTCTTGAACTTGATCCAACAAATGATGGGTTGAAAAAATATATAATGCGTTTGTCCAGGTAAATATGATGACAAAAACAAAATCAAAACCTAACAAGAAAATTTTCAAAAATCTATGCAGATTTTTTCTACCAATATTCTTTTTCTGTTTTATCTTAACTTTGCTTGCCCCTGCATTTTCCCTTCAGGCACAGGAAAGGGTAAAATCACTTAGCATACGTCAATTTGAAATTGAGGAGGCAATTCGCAATGGGCTTAAGTATTACCTTGATCCGAAGGATTACGTGCTGCGAGTAAAACTATTTGGGGAAGAACGTGCGGTTAGTATGGCAAACGAAACTCTCCCTGGTTTTGGACAGTTGAATGACCCTTCCAGTACAAGCGGAGCGAAATATTGGCAGATTACGAGGATGAGGGTCGATCTGGTAATGCATAAAGAAGTTTCACCTTCAGTCAATTCCTATATCGGTGAAATTGTACCCATACTCAGTGGGCTCGATTATGATCGCGGTGATGAACTTATTTTTGTGCCGATCCTTCCAAGTGAGCCTTTTCCGGAAAAACTAGAAAAACCTGCAGAAGCAGAAGGATTACCTGATCCGATGGCGGAAGCTGTTACAGAAGATGAAAAAGCAAAAAAGGGCGAACAAAAAACGGAAGCTGATTCAGCAGTTGAAGAAGCCGAAAAATTGCTCGAAGAAGAACCTTTCTGGTTGAAAATGAGTGATATTGAAAAAATACTAGCCGGAATGCTGATTTTTCTTATACTTTTGTTTTTTTGGGTCCTATGGAAATTAAAAAAGGTCAAAGAAAATGTCAGCACAGAACAAATTGGTTATCCTGCTCTAATGCCACCTAATACAAATAATCATCAACTACCCTCCACTCCTGATCAGGGTTTGGTTTCAATTCCAGGTCCGATTGACAAGCTGGTTGAAAGTGATGGACATCCAGAATATAAAGTGAACAATACCATGTTGAACGAGGAGAATGAAAGTCTTGTTCAGGAAATTATTAAGCAGCTCATAGGTCGTGATGACTGGAAACAAGAGCTTGTGCATGAGATGTCACGCGATAAACAATCAATGGAAATGCTTACCCAACTTATTGCAACGTTTGGAATGAGTGCTTCAAGGACACTCTTTGCAGGTACTATCCCTCAAAAAACATTTTTGGAACTTGAAAAGTTGGCAGAAGATTCTGATCTGTCTCCAGAAGATGCAAACTCTGTTTTAAAGGACGTTCAGAAATTTTTACTCACCAAACAGTTGACGGATCCCGAAGAAAACAAAACAAATCCATTCGGATTCATGGAACAGTTAACTACATCACAAATCGGATTTTTGATCAAAGAAGAACCTGCAAAAATAAAAGCCTTCGTTATTGTAAGGATGGAAAGTGAGGAAGCAGCCGAATTACTTCGTGAGCTGCCAAAAGACGAACGCACCAAAGTAGCATTGGAAATGGGAAAACTACACGAACTTCCACTTGAGCTGGTAGAAAAGATTGGCAACAACCTCGCTGAAAAAGCGAGATCTGTTCCAGATGAGGGCACGGTAGGAGTTGATGGAGTTAAATTCATTGCAGACGTGCTCAGTGATCTAGATAACTCAACCAGAGATGAATTGATCAATGGTTTGCGTACCTCAGATATTAAAATGAGTGATAACATAGAAAGTAACTGCTTTATTTTTGACTCACTTCCGGATGTGCCTAAAGATATTTTGTTGGAAGTAGTCCGTAAAATACAACCTGATTCAGTAATTACTGCGATTTCAGGTTCTACCACAAAAATAAAAGAGTCAGTAATTATGTGTTTCCCTGAAAAAAGTCGTGCTGCCTTGGTTTCTTCACTAAAAACAAAAACTCCGGAAATAGAAGAAATCCGGGAAGCACGAAAATTATTTACGATGTCTATGCGAGAAATGGCTGATGCAGGGAAACTCGATTTGAAAGAAGTTAATTCGAAATTCTCAAATAATAACAGCCCAGCCGAAGCTGCTGCTTAGCAAACT
Source organism: Pseudomonadota bacterium (assembly GCA_004213175.1). Taxonomy (GTDB): domain Bacteria; phylum SAR324; class SAR324; order SAR324; family NAC60-12; genus Arctic96AD-7. The sequence goes on from SHAT01000021.1 coordinate 29,375, forward strand.
CTAATCGAATACAAAGCCAATAACTTAATCCAACTCCAGAATTAACTGCATAACATTTTGCGGTTTTATTGTTGTCAAGCACTGTAGATGGTTCGGATTCCTGCATTTCCCACGTCCATCTTTGCTACAAGGACGACAATTGAGCACTTCATTTGTTTCCAATAATTTACTTTCCTTCAGAAACGGTACATATCCAAATTCCCTAACAGTAGGACCAAAAATGACAATTGCAGGGGTATTAACTGCTTCAGCCATATGACTTACAGATGTATCATTTGTTACAACCAATCTTGCATGCTTTAGCAATTCAGCTGATTCTATAGTAGAAAAAATCCCTGCCGTATTGTGGATTTTTCCGTGATATTCTTGTTTAAGTTGTGTAGTCTCTTTTTCATTTGAATCCCCCACTAGTACCACAGGCCAACCATTTGCGACTAAATCAGAAATCAGTAAACGAAAATTTGCCAAAGGCCAGCACTTTAGCGGATATGAAGCAGAAGCTCCAATTGCGATAAAACGATTCGATAGAAGTCTGTTATTCTCCATAAATATTTTTACAGATAAAACAGCATCTTTGTTCGGGAATAATTCTGTGTGATTCTGTAGTTCGATTTGAGTAATTTCTTGCAGTGGAACTAGTAGGTGCTGACGCTGAGGCGGAGTATTTTTAAGGGTATTGATTTTAAATCGGATCAACAAACTTCTTTGCCAACTACGTTTGTTGATGGACCTGACTTGTGGACTTTTAAACAGTCCAAAACCAGAAAGATTCCAGACTATCCAAATACTTCTTATTGAGCGATGTGCATCATAAATCAATTCAAACTTCTCTTTACTCAGTTTTCTTATCAAATTAGACAGTTCTATGAAGGATTCTTTTCTGTTGTGAAAAATATAATTATCAATGTGTGGGTTATTAACCAGCACAGATCCTATTCCGTAAGAAGTCAATAGTGTTATTTCTGATTTAGGAAAAACACGCTTTAATTCACGGGGAATCGGGCTTGACAGAACCAAATCACCCAAAGCACTGAAACGGATTATGAGTATTTTTCGTGGATTAAACAAAGAACCTTGAACAATAAAGCCAAAATTTCATAGAGTTTGCATCAGCTTTCTCAAACTAATAAAACTATAGCAGAAAAAATCAAACCATTGAAATGGAAATAAATCAAACAAGCTCCGCGATTCAGCAGAAAAATTTATTTTCTGGAAATCATAAGAGTTCTTCTTTTTCAAATGTTAAAAGACTTTCATTTGAGAATATCCGTGTTTTTCGTCAGCAATTTGAACAGGAGACATTCCCTTCAAGTAGCATAGTTGGGGATGAACAGCATCAGACCATGTTGGTTGCGATGTACGAAGGAACCGAAAAATTACTCAATCAGGATGTCTCAGAATTTGCTGTAATCGAATATCTTGAAGGGTTGAAATTGACCGCGAAAGAATTACTCCAGCAGGGTATTTCTGGAGATAAGTTCAGAAGCACTTTACTTGAACATTCCGTCTCAACTGTGCTTGATCTAGTCCGCTCTTCCTAAATTTCATGTTCCGCTGACCATCATTTTGTCAATTTTAAATGCGGGAGTTAGTATAGAACTGCGTTCGTCTATTTCATTGCCGATCATTTTTAAATTATTCAACATTTCAGCAAAAGTTCCAGCTATTGTAAATTCGCTTACAGGCTCCGCTAATTTGCCTTCTCTAATCCATATCCCCTGTCCTCCTCTTGAAAAATCTCCTGTTACTATGTTTGCACCCTGGCCCGTCATAGATGTTAGATATAATCCGTTTTTGACACTTGCAATCAGTTCCTCCTCTGGATAATCACCAAGTTTAAGAATAAGGTTTGAAATTCCACCAGAGTGACCATTAGAAGCCATACCTAGCTTATTTGCTGAATAAGTTGAAAGCATATAATTTTTCAACACTCCATTTTCAATCAAAACTAACGGTTTTGCCTGAACCCCTTCACTGTCAAAGTGTCTGCTTCCGAGTTTCCCTGGAAGCAAAGGATTATCTATTAAATTTATTTTTGCATTCGCAATTGATTCATCTAATTTATTCAACAAAAATGACTGCTTGCGAAACAGGTTTTCACCCATCAATGCAGAAGCAATTTTTCCAAGAAAACTTTGAGCCATTTCAGAACTGAAGACGACTGGTACTTCTTGACTGGGGGGCTTTACTGCACCCAATTTACGCAGGGTTCTCCGACGGGCTTTTTCAACAATATCTTCTGGTGAAGTTAGATTCTTGTGAAAACGCGCAGCACTGTACCAACCGTCAGTTTGTTTTCGCCCGACATTAGTTGATTCCCTTTCGTTTGATTTTGGTTCTATATCATCTGCAATCATCGAAATACCCATGCTATAAAGAGTTTTTGTCTCCCCTTCCAAAAAACCATTTGAATCTGCATGTACCACGTAAGATTTGCTATCAGAGTAAAATGATTGGTCTGTTTTTAATCTTTGGTCTGTGTTTAGACTCAACGCTTCCAGATTAAGAGAAATTTTAACTTTTTCTCCTGAACTTAACTTGCTATAATCTGGATCGAGAAATTCTAGATCCCCAGGGGCACGTCCCTGTAATGCAGGATCAGGGAGGGTGTAAAACTTGTCTTCACCCATATAAGGCAATGCTTCTAGTGTAGAACGAATTAAAGGCGCAAGAGTCTCTTCTCTAAAATCATTTGAGGAGACAGTTGAGCGCCGATTGTTTTTTGAAATTGTAATATGAATTCCGGATGAACCTGATTCCTGAAGTGATTCAATCTTGTTTTCACGCACATCTACCTGAAATGAGATTGACTTCGCCAAAGAAACAGATACTTGCTCAGTACCATACCCCAGTGCCAGATCAATGACATCTTTTGCTATTTTTTTATTATCTTCTAACATATTATTAGCTTAGTCGATTATCTTTAGCTCTTGTTTAATTCAGTAAAGACAAAATACATGGGTGGTCAAGTAAAATTTTTGAGAAAAAATTCCAATAAATTCCGGATATTAAACCTGTAATGAAAAAATGTTGTCTTGATTTATACATGAATTAGAGTCTAAATAGTAACATAACGTCAAACAACCACAAGCCTGAGTACCTTTTCAAATCATACTCTCCGCTGTATGCTCCCATAGTTTAACTGGATAAAATAGGGGTTTCCTAAACCCTAGCTCCGTGTTCGAGTCACGGTGGGAGCACCATTATAAATCAAATACTTAGAACAATCTATGCAATCTTTGTTTTAGTGCTGGTGTCCATATAGGTGTCCATCGTTCCGGATTTTACACTCTTTTCATCCAACCATTTAATACTCTTCATCTCTTGCTCCGTGACTAAATTATATCTTTGGAAAGCACTATCTGTTTTGGCTCCGGATGCCTGTTTAATGACAAAATGATCATTCCCAGCAAGTCTCATATTATTAATGGCACAATGCCTTAGATCATGGAAATTGAAGTCCACAATTCCAGCAAATTCAACAGCTTTGTTATATGCTTTCCTATTAAATCTTCTGCTTTTACCAAACACATACCCCCCATCAATAGGCCTAGGGCAGGTACGTAAGAATTCAATAATTCGTGGATGTAATGGGATATTCCGACCAATTTTGTTTTTTGTACGTTCTCCGCCAAGTCTAATGAATCCCATTTTGAGATCAATCTCTTTCCAAGTGAGGTTTAAAATTTCTGCTTGCCTCATCGGAAGATAGAACCCAATCAATACAATCCCTTTTAATGATGGTGGGCAATGCAGATGCAGAGACTCAAACTCATCTTGACTCAACACCCTTTCTCGGACATTGTTTTCTTCTAGGAGTTTTATTCGTCCTATTGGGTTTACTTCAATTTTTGCATGTTCAACAGCTTTATTTAACATTGCTCGCAAGTTTGAAACATCCCTATTTACTGTAGAAGGCTTAACGGCTCGCCCCTTACGTTTAGAAATTTCTGTAAGCCTCTTTTTTCTGAATAATTCAAGACGGTTTTTTGACAATTGACTTACTGTAATATCTCCTATGCCTTCTACACAAATTCTGAGGCATTTTTTAATACTCGAAAAACTTCTTCTTTGCTTTACTTCTGATAAATCAAGATACCAATCTCTCAGACTTCCTAGAGTAATAATAGTATTCTTATTTTTGCGGATAGTCCTTCCTTCAGCTTTAGCAGTTTGAACTTCTCGTAAACGATTCTCGGCAGCTTGTTTGCTCATTCCTATCCGTTCTCTGGTACGTTTACCCTCTAAGTAGTACTCAATCCAATAATTCTTTGATTCGGCTTTTTGGACTTTATTTCCACATTTACATATCTTTCTTTTAATTCCACCTCTTATCCTGCAGGCTGGACATTCAACTAAAATTCCCATATTTCATTTCCTCGTATTTAAGTGTTCGTTGATAATTTCTCGTGATTGAGATTTATTTCGCAG
>SHAT01000022.1 GCA_004213175.1 Pseudomonadota bacterium
CCAAATCTTTGGTTACATCAAGCCAGCATTCGTTTTTTTCAATCTCAGCCTCAGCCAGAACAATGGCACATTCTTTATTTAATAGAGCACCACGGTTATCACAGATTTCTTTTCGTTTATCCTCCAGGGACCTAAATAGTGCACTCAGAATGGACTCCTTAATTCCATCGACACCCGTTTTCTTGCTTTCCCCGTAGGCATTAAGGTCCTCACCAGTAATTGTAGTAACCATTGTCTCTTCAGTATTGTTTACCTGCACGTCATAAATGCATGCATCGTTCGAAAGACCTGCCGGAGGAATTTGGATAACTTCCCTAAAATAACGCGTAATGAGCGAAATAGCGATTTCAGAAGTCAATATTGGATCCAAAGGTCCCTGGTTTATTTTTTTAAGGAATTGACCCTTTTCATATTTATTTGGATTATTGAATATTTTCTTATAACGATCCCAATTTTCACTTTTCTTATGAGTCTTAATCATCTTCTTAAGATTACTGTAACCAAGTTCCTTTACGATAATATCCCAGTTTTTTTGAATATTGCTCTGGTATCGCATATCAATTTCAACTTCAACCAGTCTTTCCTCATTAGATTGTGAGACTTTTTGTTGGTTTTCTTTAATATAAATTGTTACATAACAACTTATTTCTTCTGCTTGGACTTCGATGAGTCCTGCAAATAAAATAGGTATGATTAAAATGAATAATTTTCTTAGAATTAACATAAATGTATTTCTTCAATTCTTTTTGCGATTATTCTAGCAAAGAAAGGATCAATGCTCACACTTAGTATCTCATTAAAATGAGAAATATTTGTTACTTTATTGAACCTTGCTAAAAGAGAGTTACCCACTTTTTACAATTTAGAATTTATCACCTCTTTTTTTGGATTACTAACCAAGCGAAACCAAAAAAACCGACTCGCACTAAAATTAAGAGCGAGCCGGTTTTAAAATTAAGTTAAAAACTATTTAAAAGTTGAGTCAAAATCCTCTAATTTGATAGAGAGAATTTTCAACAGCATTCCTGATACGTCCACTTTCATGCTGACCGTAACTTTCAAGCATTTCAATTCCTGACTTTGCTTTGAGTAGACCCAATATCCTAATCAGCCTTTCAGTCACCAATAATTCTCCAGTTTTCTTTTGCTTTTGGAGGGCGGTAATAGTTGCCTCAGCCGCATTTCTTCCAAGGTGCCTCATGGCTTCCATTACCTGATCCGCAATTTCTTCATCTGCAAGATATGGTATCATCAAAGTAGCAACTCTTGGATTTTTTACACTCTTAAGTATATCAAAAGTGTCTCGATTCTCAAAAAATGAACGACCCTTGAGTAGTTTGCTGATTGAGTCAGCAATTTCTGGACCGACAGCAATCAGCAAGTCCTTGTAGTCAGCACGATTAGAGCCTTGAGCAGAATCATAACGGGACACAATCAAATCTAATCCTGGCTTTCCATACCCTTTGAATGCATCTGCTAATGCGCGCACCATATCTGCATTGGATTCGGTAATCATATCAGCTAAGTCTTCCATTGCAGGTTCATACTGGAGGCTACCTAAGTTACGTACAACCTCCCGGAGAACCCGATCATCTGATTCAGCCAGTCTTGGGTGTAGAGCAGGTCCAGCTTCAGGGCCCCCAATTTTACCGACCAACTTAACTGCCCGTAAGCGAACTTTTGGGCTGTCGTCTTCAAGCAAGGAAATAGCCATCTCCAAAGCTGCTTCTTTATCACCTTGGCGGTGCAGGGATTCAGCCTTTTCTATACTGGCACATCCCGTGATTACGAAAATGATCAGTATTAACCAAATCATTTTGTCTTTAATCGCAAGCATTATAACTCCTTTTTTAATTTATAGTGTTTTGAAAATTATCAGCATCCAAGAGAGCAGATAATTTATAAACAAATTACTTTTTTAATCCTCATCTGGAATCCGCACAAAAACAAGATCTGTTAAATCCGGGGCGATAATAGGTTCATTTGTATTGATCCCTTTAGTGTCAAGAATTTCCATAATTTTATCACCAAGATCTTCCGTTTTTCCTGCATGACGAACTACGATCGTAACAATTGTCGGCACTGAATTATCAAAACTGATGTAACGAAAATCATCACTTTCTACTTGTTTCAATTTTGTCCTTAGACTCCGGACCTCTTTACTTGTAAAATCCTTGAGCACCAACTCGTAAGCTATGAGCGGATTTCCACCAACTGAAATAGTAGACATTTCTTTTATTACCTGAGGAACGAACTCTTTCTGCATGTCAGCATATGAATCCTTGACAAGACCGGCGATCATAGACGATGTAATAACGCTTGCTCCTCCACGCCGCGCTACGTTGACCACAGAGTTGGCAAAGGCACCTCCTCTTCCAGTTGAGATGTTTTTAGCCGTGACGTTTAGTGAAAGTGCTATATCACCTTTGACATTTCCGTTGACTGCAAAAATATTAACTTCAACTACAACCTTAGCTAGCTCTCGGAGTAAACTGATCCCGGTTGTGTAAAACTCTTCAGCATTTTGAATTTGAGTATTAAGCAATGCTTTGTCTGCCGGGCTTCCGGAAACTATTGCCATGAACTGTTCTTTGGAAATTTTTCCGAACCGTTCCTTAAGTTTTTCATCGGTTTGTGCCGAAGTAACAGCATTACGAAAATCCATCGCTCTCAAACCCCGCTGGTTCAAATCTGTTTGAATCTGGTTCATCATGGCGTCTTCAATATCCTTAAACGTGAATCCTGATGCAGACAGATCAATGTCTTTCTTACTTGTGATCACCACAACGAGCGAACTTGCACTGTTGTTTATAAGTTTGAGATCTTTCTGTATGGCAACCAGAACTTTTTGACGATCAACCTTGTGGGCAGAATCTATACCGTAATACTTGCCTCCAAAGATTTTTTTCTCGTCATTGACTTCACTTTTAATAATATACTTTTGGATATTTTTGGAGAGATACTGTTCTATATCTGAAAATTTATCATTGTAATCTTCATCAGCCAATAATTCGCGTACCATTTCATCAACTGCCTGTGTACCGGCTATTTCCAATGCTTTGGCTTTTGCTGCTCTGATATCATTTCGCTTAATGAAAGCTTTGGCCTTTATTCTGATTACTCGTACACCAGGCGAATCCTCTTTAAGAGTCACACGTCCACTTAAATCAGCCAGAGTAAGAAAATTTTCCGGCTTAGGCTTTACTTCTTTTGAGGCACAACCACTAAGCATAAACATGCCAATTAAAATTGAAAGATATAGATTATTTTTTCGCATTTTAGCTCCAGATTTTTGGCGACAGGTTTAAAATAATTTCATTAACAAGTCTGAGTTCTCAGACTTGTTACAGACAAAAGGTTTCTTTTTCGTGGTTCAGGATTGCGCATTTTCGAAGATAATGAGATCCTAAAATTTATAATTTTTATACAATAATAGAAATAGAATAATTGATTTTGTTACGAAAGTCCATAATTATCATACTTGCAATTCTGCTCAATTTAAGCAACCCTGCAGCTGCTTATTATCCTATTAACTGGGATGATTTGATGTACCAAATGCAAAAGAGGATGAGTTGGCAGATAGCAAGGATGGAAACAGTCGTTCAAATCTTTGACCCATTTTTTAATGATACCGAAGGCGAACCACCAAAAAGACCAATTGAATTGCCTGCAAGGAGTTTCAAACAAGTTATTCATTGGCAGGACGGTAAAGCTCTGGTGGTGGAAACGCATGACGAACAAGGTGAATTATTACATTTTCATTATGAAAACAATGCTGATCAGCTCTCTATTTCATTGAATGACAACCGCAGTTTTTCGACAGCCGATATTTTACCTCGTGAATTACGTTTCCGTTCAAGATATGAGGAGAATCGGAGCAGAGCACTGCAAGAATTTGGCATTGTAAGCAAAGAGGTGGCATATCATATTCGTGATGATAATCACGTTTTTCTAAGGATAGGAAACTTGGAATCTGGACATTATGCTTTGCTCAATCCAAAAACTTATGAATTATACTCTATGCATAACAGGATTTGGCAGGAGGACGGAAGCTCTCTAGATTTAACAATCGTTTTTAAAAAATATGAGACTTATCGCTGGCAAACATATGCTAAAGTTACAGAATATTTTTTTGATAAACAATTATTTAAACGCATGACAGTTAGTAAAATCCGTACTCTCTCACGTTTACCTATTAAGAAACTTAAAAAACAAGCCTTCAATTTGCGCCGAGCTAATAATACTGCAACCCTTTTGAACGACTATGCGCTTTAACAATTTCTCACGGTTTTTATTATTTTACATTTCATTAAGCATAGGCTTTTTTGTATCACATCCACTTGCCGAAATGCAGGTGGTTGATAGAATCTATCTAATTGTCAACAGCCAGATGTTAACTCGCAACGAAGCTCAGGATGTAGCAACAGCACTTAAGGAACAAAATACTTCTGTGGTATATACACAAACCGAACAAGATAGAAAACTGATGACTAACCTAGTGCAGGAAATGTTACTGTTGGATCGCGCGAAAGCTTTACAAATTACTCCTGGAGCAAAGGATATAGAATCACGTTTGGATCGTCTAGCCATTGACCAACCTAAATTGTTTGAGGTCTATAAAGAAGATGAATTAAAGGAACAACTTATTCGAGAATTTAAAAAACATCACGTTATCAACCGCGAAGTCGATTCAAAAATCAGAATAGAAGCAGCGGAAATAGAACTTTTTTGTAAACAACAATTGCGCAAGAATCGTAAAGTAGGTTTGGCACAGATTCTTCTTCATGGCTCAGATAATGAAATTCAGTCCAAAGTTGAGTTGATCAGATTGGCTTTTGAAAGTGGAACCAGTTTTGAAAAACTGGCAAAACAGCATTCTGCCGATTCAAGCGCCAAAAGTACAGGAGGCAAACTGGGAGTTTTTAAGCCTGGTGATTTGCTTGAGGAAATAAGAGAAGTTACAATCAATTTGGAACCCGAACAAATCAGTCAAGTTGTAAAGACAAAATTAGGGAATCACCTTCTTTATATTTACAAAGAAGAATTTGATGAAGGGCTGGACTGCACAAGTCTCAAACCAGATCAGGAAACAAACTACTCAAATGCATTATATAAGCAGAAACGTGACACACTTTTGAAAAATTACATGGATGAACTCTTTGCCTGTGCAAATATCGAAATTAAAGATCCGGGGAAAAGTGGTCTGCCAGTCTCAACTTCCTTACCTTTAGTAGACAAAGTAAATATCAATTGCCAGACCCGGAGAATGATGGTACTCCCCAAAAAAAAAGAAAAAAAGAAAGCGAAAAGACAACAATAAGATAAAATACCGAAACTAGTCTCTTTTGAAATCATAGATCAATAGGTGATACTGAGGGCTTTGTATTAACCTTTGTAATTAGAGCAGACTAGTTAAATAATGATTTTCCTTATCTCAGAAATATAATACCGAATCAAGCAGTAATATGCTTAAAGCATTTTTTCTCTTTCCGAACTTTTCAAAAATAACTATAGCCAAAACATTCACAACATTCCAATTACATCCGATTACCATAAATCCATGGGACTGGGGAGTTTTTAGACGAACTCATCTCAAGATTCTAATTTGAGGCTATTAAAAAGTTCATAAGCTTTTTCAGGAGTTTCATTTTGATGAACCACAGCACGCACGGCCTGGATCATAGGAACAGGAGCTTCAGACTGGAAAATATTTCTACCCATGTCCACTCCTGCAGCACCTTGTTGAATTGCGTTGTAAGCCATTTTTAATGCATCCAGTTCAGGCAGTTTCTTTCCACCGGCAATCACAATTGGAACTGGACAACTTGCGGTAACGGTTTCAAAATCTTTTTCAACATAATATGTTTTAATATAATGTGCACCAAGCTCAGCGCAAATTCTAGTGGCAAGTCGAAAATAACGGGCGTCACGGACCAGTTCTTTGCCTACTGCAGTAACAGCTAAAGTTGGTATTCCATATCGTGTACCTTGATCAACTAATTTGGTCATGTTGATAATTGATTGCTTTTCATGCTCTCCTCCTATAAAAACCTGGACTGCCATCGCAGCTACATTCATGCGGATTGAATCTTCTATATCAACAGAGATCTCCTCATTTGAAAGTTCCTTGAGCATGCTAGTCCCACCTGATGCTCGCATCACGATGGATTGATTCATTGAAGGCGGGACAACACTTCTTAAAACCCCTCGTGTCAACATCAAAGTATCTGCAAAAGGAGCCAGCGGCATGATATTCACATCAATCCTTTCAAGCCCGGTGGTTGCTCCCTGAAAATAACCGTGGTCAAATGCCAACATTACGGTACGTCCCGTTTCTGGTTTAAAAATCCGGGCTAAACGGTTTTGCATGCCCCAACCAAGCGCGTTAGAACCTTTCAGATAAAACACGTCCGATTTTTGTGGAATGTCCAAATAATATTCTTTCGTGTCTTGTACCGCGTCTAAATCAGCCATTATTTTTCCCTTTCAATATATTTAGTTAATATTAATATTTATTACCGCAAATTTTCAGCTACAAATGCTGATAACAAATCTTCTTTCATCCATTAAATTCTGTTCCATAGATATAAATTTCAATCCATGAGTTAATAGTTTTAACTAATCAAACCATCTTTTTAGTAAAGAACAGAAGTTAAAAATATAATCTTCATACCAGTGTTCATAAGACATTACTTGCACAGTCTGACTAAATTTAATCCCTAAAGAATTCCACATTACAGTACTCAACACATAATATATATTTGAACATTACAGAGTAACAATCCTTTTCATATAACTCTCTCGCTACCACCGTCAATTGGTATTTGTGCACCCGTGGTTTTCGAAAAAACAGGACCTGCCATGGCACATACCATCCGCGCTACCTCTTTGGTTTTTACATCAGTTTTCAAAATATTCCGGCTTTTATACTGCTCAACTGACAAACCATAACGTTTTGCAGAAAGTTCCAAAGCTTCCTGAGTCCAAAGTCCTGTATCGTAAACACAGTCTGGATGAAGGATGTTAACACGTATTCCGAATTTACCCAATTCCAAAGCAGCAATCCTTGCCAATTGAGTTTGCCCCGCTTTCGGTACAGAATAAGCTGAAGCGCCGGCTCCCGGAGCAGTTACATTACGAGATGCCATAAAAACGACTGCCGGATCAATACCTTCTTTCAAAAATGGCACACAAGCCTGCAGCAACTGCTGCGGAGCTGTCAAATTAATCTCTAAACTCATGGCCCACGTTTGCTCTTCGATGTCCTCAATGGTCTGTCCTGCTGTGAAAGTACCAGCATTTAATACCAAAATGTCAATGCCCCCAAACTGCCGCACAGTTTCTGCAACAGCTTCAAAAATTGCATTTTTATCCGTCACGTCACATTGAATGCCGAACATTCCGGACTCCCAAAATAATTTTGATATTTCCGGATTAAGATCAAGACCGACAACAACCGCCCCCTGATTTAAAAGTTCATGTGCACAGGCCAAACCAATTCCACTCGCTGCTCCGGTGACTATTGCGATTTTACCCTTAAACTCCAATATTGTTTTTTGTTCTCCACGATCTACGTTTTTCGATATTATTTTTGCCTGCTGCAATTCCCAATACTCTGCTTCAAACAAATGTTTCTCCGAAACAGGATGCCATCCAGCGTAAGGAGCTCCCATAGTTAGGTTTTCCGCTAGTTGAATTGCCTTCATTGTATGATTGCCAATGTCGCTTACAATTCTGGATTCGGTTAAATCATCCCCGAACGCGACCATACCATACCCCGGCCAAATAGCTAAACGAGGTGCGGAATCCAAACATTTTTGTTTACCGTTTGTATGGCGCCCAAAATATTCTTTGTATGCGTCAGAAAAATCATCGATACTTTTATTCGGATTTTCAGGATCAATAACTACGGGCACAGGTTTTGTACGGATTAAGTGATCGGAAGTTAACGGTCCACGAGTAGCAATTTCTTTGACGTTTTTAAGGTTTGCGAAAGTACAGGCTTCTACACTGAAATTTAATTGGCTCAACATAGCGTTACCGCGAATTTCAGAAACTTTTCGTCGAATTCTAGAGTGTTTAAGTAATTCCTCTTTTTCTGAAAACAAGCCTGTTAATTCTGTTTTTGTAACTGTTTCCGTCGGAATTGAATTTTTTACTAAATAATCTTCTGCTAGAGAAACCAATTCAATCATACGTCCATAACTTTCATTAGCAGATTCTCCAAAGCTAAAAATTCCATGGTTAAGCAAGAGCATCCCTTCAAATGACGTCCAGTCAGTTTTCATGGTCATCTCAAATACTTTACGAGCTAACTTAAATCCTGGCATTGTATAAGGAACTACCAAGAGACGATCACCATATATTTCTTGAATTAATTCCTTAGCCATGTTTGTATTAGTGATTGTAACAACAGCATCCGCGTGAGTGTGATCAATCCAGTCAATCGGGATTATGGTATGTAACAGAGCTTCCACCGAAGGGGTTGGTGCATCCGGATTACTCATTGCCATTTTCTGTTGACGTATCATTTCAGCATCAGTGATATCCTCCATTTTAACTAATTTACGCAATGTATTTAATCGAAGCGGTGTAAAACTATTTTCTTCAACGGTAGCTAAATCATATCCGCTTCCTTTGACGTACAATATCTCTTCTTCCTCACCAAAAATATTTTTTTGCTTAACTTTTACGGAAGTATTACCACCACCATGAAGTACCAAATCAGAATCTTTTCCCAGCAAACGCGAAGAGTAAACTCTCATTTGGAGAGTGTTTTCTTCGAATTGAAGAGCTTCTTTATGATCCCACAAGTTTTTCATTGAGTTTTTTTATTTAATTTTTTAAAGATATTCTTTGAGCAAATTTTCAGCAAAAGGCGCTCGAATAATTCCTTTTTCCGTAATCAAACCTGTCACTAACTCATGCGGAGTTACGTCAAATGCTGGATTGCGGACTTTCATTTCTTCTGGGGTAGTTCTGCGTTTACCAAAATTTAAAACTTCCTCAGCTTCCCGTTCTTCAATAACAATGTCCTTACCTTCCCCGGTGTTCAGGTCAATCGTCGAATATGGACAAGCCACGTAAAACGGGATCCCAAAATGTCTAGCTAGGACGGCCACCCCGTGAGTACCTATTTTATTAGCCACATCTCCATTAGCCGCAACACGGTCAGTGCCCGTAATAACCAGATCAATTAAGTCTTGTGACATGATATGTGCAACCATGTTGTCTGTTAGTAAAGTCACATCCAGTCCAGCTTTATTTAACTCCCAACTTGTCAGACGGGCCCCTTGTAGTAAAGGCCTTGTTTCATCAGCGTAAACACAAAACTGAACACCATTCTCGTGAGCTAAATACATAGGTGCCGTCGCAGTACCTATACCTGTAGTGGCAAGAGCTCCAGCATTGCAGTGAGTCAAAACACCCATACCTTCTTTAATTAAGGATACACCATTAACTCCAATCCTCTGGCATAACTGTACATCCTCTTCGTGAATAAGAATCGCTTCCTCTTCCAACTGTTTGAACAAACCTCTTGAATCATTTCCGGAATAAGTTTTAGAGCATTCCAACATACGAATGAGCGCCCACTTTAAATTAACCGCCGTCGGTCTTGCACTCTCCAGATAAGCTGCTTTGTTTTCAATTTCCCACAAAAATTCCTTTAAGTTCAAAGCTGTCTGTTCACGAATTCCTATCAGCAATCCATATGCTGCTGCTACTCCTATCGCTGGTGCACCACGTACTTTTAATTGCTTGATCGAATGCCATACTTGCTCAACCGATTCTTGTTTTTCTTCAACAACTACTAAGGGTAACTTAGTTTGATCGAGCAAAAAAAGTTCTCCTGAATTCCATCGGAGTGTTTCTGTGTTCTCGGAAGTCCCGAAAACGGTAGGGTCTGATTTAGAAATTTTATTTTTTCCCACGATGTCCTTAATTAAATCCAGCCTTTATATTTCAAATAGTATTCGATCCTTTTTATGCCACTAGAAACTACAAAAAAGTGACCTCATAAACATGATAAACTTAAGTTTTTTTACTCAACTGAAGAATAGTTTTTAAATCTACTTCACCGAGCTTTTTCTATTGTAAAAGTATCTACGCGATTTAACTTTCAAAAGTTTTATACCCCTTACCCTATACAGTTACAAAAAATAAATAAAGAATTTTGACTTCTTCTTTTTAGAATCATAACTATTGATTTTAATAATCAATCAAACCGCCTGTTTGAAATTATAATCAAAAAATATAATAAACATAATGCTTATACATTTTCTGCTAAATATGCACTAACTACATGTAAAGCTTGTTGTATTTATGTAATAGTATATATTTTGACAAAATACTACGCCTGACATCAAGCAGTCAATTTGAAAACAAAATACTTTTTGTATTTTTTCAATGTTATGTTTTATGTTTTATTTTCATGGATAACACTCGCATAAAGACTAAAATAATCTGCACAATCGGACCTGAGACTGAATCATTTGAAATGCTGCAACGGATGGCTGGTGCAGGGATGAATGTTGCGCGGCTCAATATGTCGCACGGTGATCAAGACTGGCATCAGAGAGTGATCAAACATATCAAAACACTAAACCGTAAGATAAAGTTTCCTGTCGCGATTCTACTTGATACACAAGGTCCTGAAATTCGCACAGGTCATCTAGCGTCAGATCTGGATTTAAAAAAAGGTTCAGTAATTTCGATTGTTGTCAGGGGTGAAAGCAATCCGGAAGAGACATCCATCCATATTGATTACGATGACTTGATAGGAACTGTGTTGGCAGGTGATAAAATAACGGTTGATAATGGTTTGATAAACTTGGAAGTTTTAGAGAAACAAGAGCGTGTAATGCGATGCCGTGTACTTGACGGAGGCGTTTTAAAGAGTAAAAGGCACGTTAATCTTCCAGGATTAAGGGTCAACCTGCCTGCAATAACTCAGAAAGACCGCCGCGATATTAAATTTGGAATTTCACGAGACGTTGATTATATAGCGCTTTCATTTGTCAGGGAAGCCACTGACGTTTTGCAATTGAAAGAGTTGCTTGGTGACAAGATTGGTAAAATCAAGATTATCGCTAAAATTGAAGATCAGGAAGGCGTAAATAATATAAAAGAAATCATTGCAGAGGTGGACGGAGTAATGGTCGCACGCGGTGATCTAGGTATAGAGATTCCAATTCATACAGTACCAACTGTGCAACGGCGAATTGTCCGTTCCTGTGAAGAACAGGGAAAAAGGGTAATAGTGGCAACTCATCTACTCGAATCAATGATAACAAATCCTCTTCCTACGCGTGCGGAAGTAACTGACGTTGCAAATGCAGTTTATGAAGAAGTGGATGCAGTAATGTTATCAGGAGAGACTACTGTTGGGAAATATCCACTACGTTGTGTCGACCAACTTGTAAACATCGCCGAGAATGTCGAAAAACATCCTGGATTACGTTTTGTCAGCAAACTAAATACAGACAATGACAAACAAAAATTATCATTAGCAGCTGTAGAATTAGCTCAATCTCTGGGCGCGAGATACATAGTAGTCATCACACGGCGTGGTTTGATGGCGGAACTAGTGTGTAATTGCCGCCCCGTGTATAGTGACATTTACGCCTTCACTAACGTTAGTCAGGCCAGGAGGCCAATGACTTTGGGGCGGGGAATTAGAGCTTTCAGAATCGCCTTCAGTCAAGATCCTGAAAAGACTCTGCAAACCGCATTTAACGTGCTTAAAAAGCGAGAAGGATTTCAGTCTGAAGAAAAAGTTGTTGTAATTTCAGATGTTCTAGCAGGATCTGGAAAAATCGACGCAATTCAAATCAGATACCTACCTTGAACAAGTTTGTTCTGAATTATGCTACCTCTTTTCAAGTCCTTGCCAGATTTTGATTATACACGTTCTAATACAGTCGCAATTCCCTGACCGAGCCCTATACACATTGTCGCCACACCCAAAGTTGAATCCTTTTCGCGCATTTCATGAAGAAGAGTACCGATTATCCTTGTTCCAGAACATCCCAAAGGATGCCCAAGAGCAATCGCACCACCGTTTAAATTTACTTTTTCATCCATTACTTCATCAATTTTCAAATCACGCATTACTGGCAGAGACTGTGCGGCAAAGGCTTCATTCAATTCAAATAAGTTAATATCATCTATGTTAAGTTTTCCACGCTTAAGTGCTTTTTTAACGGCAGGAACAGGACCGTATCCCATAATAGAAGGATCAACACCAGCCGTAGCCATTGCTTTAACTTTTGCAATCGGCTTCAGCCCTAAATCTTTTGCTTTTTTGGCTGACATCATCAAAACTGCTGACGCGCCGTCTGAGATTGCTGAAGAATTTCCAGCTGTCACTGTTCCAGAAACGGGGTTAAAGACAGGATGCAGAGCAGCAAGTCCTTCCATAGTTGCATCATGACGAATTACTTCATCTTCCTTGCAGAGCATCAATTTACCCTCTTCATCATGCCCTTCGATCTCTACAATTTCCTTTGCGAAACGTTTGGATTTTGTAGCTTGGGAAGCATTTGTGTGGGAACGCAAAGCAAATAAGTCTTGATCTTCACGTGTAAGTTTGTATTGTATTGACAGCATTTCCGCTGTCAAGCCCATCATGCCTGAAGCTTTTGCAGAAAATTTACTTGTTTTTGGATTAGGATCAATTCCATGATCCATCGGCACGTGTCCCATGTGTTCTACTCCTCCGCAAAAAAACACATTACCCTGTCCGCACATTATCGACATCGCTGCTGTGTGCACAGCAGTCATTGAAGAACCGCACAAACGATTAATAGTTTGTGCAGAACAAGAGTGAGGCAAAGGTGTCATCAAAGAAACAAAGCGAGCAATATTGAACCCCTGCTCCTTAGTCTGATTAACGCAGCCCCAAATAACATCCTCCACATCCTCTGGATTTAGTTCCGGGTAGCGACTTAATAATTCGTTAATCAATGCTGCAGATAAATTTTCCGCTCGTACATTCCGAAACATTCCACCTTTTGATCGTCCCATTGGTGTTCTAACGGCATCCACAAATACAGCTTCTTCCATAATACCTCTGTCAATTTGTTAAAAATTTGGTGATATTTATCTCTATAAATCAAGTTTCATAGATCTTGAAAATACATAACCATTTTTTTTATTCATTCACAAACAGCAAAATATTCACTCAATCCGATGAAACAACTTTTCATCCTTTGCCATTTTCATAATTTGTTCGGTCGGTTCATAGACTTTACCGAGTGCTTTGTACTTTTCGGACCGCTGAATTATCTCATTCAACCCAATTGTGTCGGCCCATCGAAATATACCCCCCCGGAAAGGAGGAAAACCCAGTCCGTATATCAGGCCCATATCAACTTCAATTGGTGTTTCTACGATGTTATCTTCCAAACACCTTGAACTTTCCATCAACATTGGAAGCATCATACGATCTATTATTTCAATATCTCTGATAGCATCTCCGATACCTACACTCAATTCCTTAACTAAATCAGTTATACTAGGATTTTCTTCTTTTTTGGGTTTACCTTTTTTATCTTTACCGTGGATATAAAATCCTTTGTTGTTTTTTTGACCGTACCATTCTTTCTCATACATTTTGGAAATAATCGTTGGAATGTCCTGACTCATCCGATCCGGGAATCCTTTAGCCATTACGCCACCAGCGTGAAAAGCAGTGTCGATACCGACAACGTCAAGCAAAAAGGCCGGACCCATAGGCCAGCCAAATCTTTCCATCACTTTATCAATTTTCTGAAAATCTACACCATCATTTACCAAACCTGCAAAACCAGCGAAATACGGAAATAAAACTCGATTTACAAGGAATCCGGGGCAATCATTAACCACAATAGGACTTTTCCCCATTGCAGAAGCATAAGCCACTGTGGCAGCAATTGTAGAATCACTAGTTTTATCACCACGTATTACCTCTACAAGCGGCATACGATGTACTGGATTAAAAAAATGCATCCCGCAAAATTGATGTGGCCTTTTCAAACCCTGAGCTAGTTTGCTAATCGAAATTGTGGAAGTATTCGAAGCTAAAATCGCTTTCTCACCTATCATGGACTCAGTTTGTGCTAATACGATTTTCTTAACACTTTCTTTTTCCACCACTGCTTCGACAATTAAGTCTGCATCAGCTATATTTTCATAAGAAAGTGTCGGAGTGATTCCGGTTAAAACCTGCGCCATTTTCTCCGCTTTCATATGACCTCTTTCAACTCTTTTCTGCATGATTTTCGTTGCTTCACTCATCCCTAAATCAAGTTGAGACTGAACAATATCTTTCATAGCGATTGGAATTCCCTTGTATGAAGACTGATAAGCAACCCCACCACCCATTATGCCTGCACCAAGTACAGCCGCGCGATAAATAGATCCCGCTATTTTTGTAGAATTTTTAGCTTTTTTCTTGAGTAACTGATCACCTAAAAACAAACCGATTAAAGATGTTGCTTCCGGAGACTTTGCCAACTCAGCAAACCCTTCTGCCTCAATCTCTAAAGCACCTTCAAGCGGGAACTTTGCACTAGCCTGCATAACTCCGACAATAGTCAACGGTGCAGGATAATTTGGACCAGCTTTCCCTGCTATGAAAGCTCTTGCTGTTTCAAAAGCCATCATAGATTCATTTTCATTCAACTTTATTGGCTGTTGTTTTTCAGTTCGCTTTGCCAGCCAGTCCAACTCACCAATGATGGTTTTTTTGAGCAATTCAAGAGCTGAATCTCTTAAAATATGGTGTTCTACAACTGCGTCTACAGCACCTATTTCCAGGGCTTTTTCAGGTGAATTTTCTGTTCCTCCCGCAATCCATTCCAGCGCATTATCGACACCAACCAATCTAGGAAGACGTGACGTCCCTCCGAAACCTGGAAGCAACCCTAGCTTTACTTCAGGAAGTCCAACTTTTGCTCTTGTTGACGCAATCCTATAAGTGCAGGCCAGTCCAAATTCAAATCCGCCGCCAAGCGCATAACCGTTAAAAGCACATACACTTGGAAAATTCAGGTTTTCCAGATCTAAAAATATTTTTTGAGCTGATCTAACCCACTGCACCAATTCGTTTTGAGACATTTGAAATCCTTTTAAAAACTCGGTAATATCTGCCCCAACAATGAAAACATCTTTGTTGCTAGTAACCAAAAGACCACGTACTGATTTATCTGTTGACAATTGAGTTACTACCTCCCGTAGTTCTTCAATAGAATTTTGATCAAATTTGTTTACAGACTCACCTTTTGAGTCAAAAATCAATTCAACTATATTTTTATCCAGATTTCGGCATTGTATTGCCTTACCTTTGTATTCCATAAATTCTGTTTGCAGTAATAATTTTAAAAAGTAATTCCCAGCGCTTCATAGTTTTGCTTTTTAACTCCCGCAAGCAAAGCATCGAATTGCGGAATTATACCATCTACAAAATAGCGTGTTGTTTTTATTTTGTTTGCATAAAAAAGTGCATCTTCATTCTCCTCCATAAAAACTAAATATTCACGATCACCAATTCCTTTATCTATTTTAATTTGATCTATCTTTTTTACTGCTGTAACTGCCTGTTCCAATAATAAAGAACCGGCAGTTACTGACGAGAAAAACATCAAAAAAGGAGTAGCATAAAGCGCTACACCTTCCATACCATGTGTTTTAATGACTTCCTGCGAATTCATAGTTGTTTCATAAAGTTTCTCACAGTACCCCTCAAAAGTTTTAAAAACTCCATCCAATTCCGGATGTTTACTGTGCTTTCCAATCAATTGACTGAAACGTTCCATCATTTCCTGAAATAATTTACCACCCTGCTGGAGCATTTTACGACCTACTAAATCCAAAGCCTGAATATCAGTAGTACCTTCGTAAATCGGAGCAATTCTAGCATCACGATAGAGTTGCTCCATAGGAAAATCTTTAGTGTAACCAACTCCGCCTAATATCTGGATCCCCGTACTGATCACATCAAGGCCAACTTCTGTGCACCAGCCTTTGCACATTGGCGTCAGCAAATCCACCATATTTTGGGCCCTTTGTTTTTCCTCATCTGTTTTTGCAATTTGTTCAAGATCAAATTGAAAAGAAGTAAAATAAAGCAACGCTCGCATGCCCTCGACTTTGGCTTTCATATTAATCAGATTAAGCCTTACCGCCGGATGATTTTCTATAGAAACTTTCGGTGCTTGTGGATCACGGATTGTTGAAATAAGTGAACCCTGTATACGTTCCTTTGAATATGTTTTTGCATTTTCGTAAGCTGCTCCACCCAGAGCCAGACCGATCAAAGCTGTATACATTCTTGCACCATTCATCATAAGGAACATAGAAGAAATCCCCTGACCTTCTTCTCCTATGATCCAACCCAAGCAATCACCATTTTCTCCAAAATTCAAAACCGCGGTTGGACTTGCATGGATCCCCATTTTATCTTCAATTGAGGCAACAGTGACATCGTTCCAGTCTCCAAGAGTTCCATCATCATTTACGCGTGTATAGGGAATGGCAAACAAGCTTAACCCTTTCGTACCGTCTGGAGCACCTTTTACACGAGCAAGGACAGTATGAACCACGTTTTCACCTAAATCACTGTCGCCGGAAGAAATCCAGCACTTAGACCCTTTGATTTTATAAACTCCACCCCCAATCTCTTCTGCACTGGTTGTCGCGGCTCCAACATCCGAACCAGCCTGAGGTTCACTCAGACACATCGTACCTGTATACTCACCTTTGAACATTTTACCCACATACTTTTGTTTAAGCTCATCGGAACCAAAAGTATCAATCAATTCAGCTGCTCCGGAGGTCAAACCGAAAAACATGGTCAATCCAAGATTTGCAGCACTCAAGGCTTCATTGATTATTAATTGTACTGTTGCCGGTGAACCCATTCCTCCATATTCTTGAGATACCCTCATGGTGGCCCATCCCTTTTCATAAGCCTGTTGATAGGGTTCATGCAAACATTTTGAAACCTTTACACGTCCGTCTTCAATACTGCAACCTTCACGGTCACTTTCGGTTCGTGTTGGAGAAACAACTTCAATCGCAAAACGGATACCCTCCTGAACCATCATTTCAAGAGTATCTAAGTCAAATTCAGAAAACTTTTCTGACTCACTCAGTTGATTAATAGGCAACCATTCCTTGATGGCAAAAATAATGTCACGCAGATCAAGGGTTAATTCTGTACTACTCATAATATTTATAAATTTGAAAAATAAGGTGATGTTTCAAAAGTTCAATATAAACTTTAAGACTTTATAACAAAAATACCCTAATTTTAGTGGATAGTAAAGCCAAACTCTGCATGAATCAATAATGGAAAATGTATTCAAATATTTGATGTGCTCCTTGTGTATTAAAACTAAACTATAATTTGGGACGCTTTGTGCAAAAGTATTATAGAGTGCTCATTTTATTGACACAAAAAGATTTTATAAAGTCTACATAAAAAAACAGATTTTCATTTTTTTAGCTATCCATTTCAATGTCACTTAGGTCAATAATACATTCTGCAAGACGAAAACCTCGCTCATTGAAAAACCAATATCGCTGGAAGCTAGTTCCCCGCTTTATTTGGAAGTCTGTGCAGTCTTTTCACATTACTTTACTAGTTTGGGGTCTTGTAACTATCGGGTGTATTTTTTATCTTTCACAATGGATGAATTACCGTCAGGTAGCACACAGGGTTGAAGCACTGGAAACTAGGCGCTCAAAGTTAGTTACCAAACTAGAGTTACTAGAAGTAGAAATAAGTTATCTTACTCGGCCCCAGCGGCTGGAAGTTCTAGTGGGTAATACGATGCGGATAACATCACCAAACCCAGCACAATATAGACTTTCCTGGGTAGATGTCAGTAGTGACGAGCAAGTAAAATGAATCAATCCCCACGTTTTCAACTTTACAGTTTTAAAACAAGACTTCTTACAGTACTTGCTGGATTTGTGTTATGTTTTCTGGCAGTTTTGGGGAGAGTCTTTTATTTGCAGATTTTAAAAGCAGATTATTACAATGAAAAGGCAAAGTCCCAACATGAACGTACAGTAACACTAGATACGCGTCGAGGTATAATATTAGATAAGAAAGATAGAATACTGGCCATTTCAGTTCAGCTTAAATCACTTTTTGCGAAACCAAGCCAAGTTGATTCCCCAACAAAAGTAGCAAGATTACTTTCACCTATCGTTAAAATTCCATATCACAAATTGCTGATTGAGTTAAAATCTAAAAATAATTTTGTTTGGATCAAACGTAAATTACCACCGGAACAGACAAAACAGCTGCAAAAGATGAATTTAAACGGAATTGGGTTCATTGAAGAGTTTCGTCGTTTTTATCCTAACGGTAATTTTGCAGGACAACTTTTAGGTTACACAGGAATTGACTCTCAGGGGTTGGAAGGTATTGAGAATAAATATGAATCTCTTTTGGCAGGGAAAACATCAGCTTATATCGTGGAAAAAGAAGGGATGTATCGAACTGTTCCTCTCTCCAATATACCCAAAAAAACGCCAGATCAATTTTCGCTCAACTTGTCTATAGATAGTACAATACAGCACTTTGCTGAAAAAGCTCTTCGCGATGGAGTAATAAAGACACAAGCAGACAGGGGAAGCGCGATCGTTTTGCACTCTAAAACCGGTGCAATTCTGGCAATGGCCAATTACCCTGGATTTGATCCAAACCGTTATCAAAAATTCAGTAGGGCTCTCCAACTCAACCGTGCTGCAACTGCAGGTTACGAACCTGGTTCTACTTTTAAAATGATCACTATTGCAGCAGCACTGAATGAAGGGGAAATTTCTCCTGAACAAAAATTTTTCTGTGAAAACGGCAAATATAAGATTGGCAATAATTTAGTCCGAGATACTAGTTCATATGGAATAATGACGCTTAAGCAAATATTAAAGAAATCCTCCAACATCTGCGCTGCAAAAATTGGTATGAGCATGACACCTGCTAAATTTCATGAATATATTAAACGCTTCGGTTTTGGACAACGTCCTAACTCTGGTGTTGCCGCAGAAGCTTCCGGAAGAGTCATTTCTCCAAAATATTGGCAGATGATTGATCATGCGAATATTTCTTTTGGTCAAGCAATTCTAGTTTCACCTTTGCAGATGGTAAGTGCAGCTAATGTTTTTGCGAATGGGGGGGACTGGGTTCCTCCTTATATTATTGACCATTTACGCGACAAAAATGGAAAAATATTAAATGAAATCAGGGATAATAATGGAAATATAATTCAGAATTTTGGAAAAGGCGCCAGGAGTACTGTCATTGAAGCATCAGTCGCAAGATTAGTTAAAGAATATCTTATTTCTGTAACACAGAAAGGAGGAACTGCAGAGAATGCGGCGATTAACGGTTATCTCATCGCAGGAAAGACTGGTACTAGTCAGATTTACGATCAACAGTTAGGACGTTACTCCAAAACACGTTACATAGCATCATTTGTAGGATTTGCTCCAGCTTCAGAACCATTAGTAACAGTACTTGTTGTTGTAGAACAGCCTAGGACTTCTTATTATGGTGGAAAGGTAGCTGCACCTATTTTTAAGGAAATAGTTCAACGCACATTGTTATTCGAAGATGTTCTACCCTTTCCAGAAGAAAGTAATTCAAACAGATCAGCTAATAGCTTAACAGTAAATCGTTAAATCCGGTCCTTGTTTTGTTTGACTTTTCATAAGCTAGCATAATATTTATATTAACCGCCCTTCTAGGAATATTTTAATATTATAACTTTGCGGAAGAATATTTTTGAATTATTTTGCTATAATTATACTCAGCCCAAATCAACAGATTAAACTTTAATTCTTGCCATCTTTAGGGCAGTCTTAATTGCCTCAATCATCGAACTCGGATTAGCCTTAATTTGCGGTGCCAAGTCAAAAGCAGTTCCGTGATCCGGGGATGTACGGATGAGCGGCAAACCCAAGGTTATGTTTACTGCACGATCGAATCCGTATAATTTTAGAGGAATCAGCGCCTGATCATGATAAAATGCAATTACGGCGTCAAAACGACCTTTACGATGTTCCAAAAATATAGTATCCGGCGGAAAAGGACCCTCGCAGATTATTCCTTTTTGCCTGGCAAGTTCCATTGCAGGTCGAATAATATTATCTTCTTCATCACCAAATAACCCGTTTTCGCCTGCATGAGGATTGATTCCTGGAATGCCAAGTTTCGGTTTAGAAATCCCCATTCTTTTGAGTCCGGAACTAGTAATTTCCATAACTTCGAGTATAAGTTCATGTGTGAGTAAATCGAGGGCTTGACGTAGTGACACATGAAGAGTTACCATAGAAGCTCGTAAATCATCGACAGCGAGCATCATCACTGATCGCTTTCCGTTACTGAAATGTGAAAGCATTTCAGTGTGACCTGGGAAAATGTGACCCGCAGCCTGCAGCGCTTCTTTAGCCAGGGGAGCTGTAACGATTGCGTCAATTATTTTACTGTTCGCAAAGTCGATTGCGCAATGAACAAATTGAAAGGAAGAGTTGCCGCCCCAAACAGAACATGTACCAAGTTCCCATTTTCGGTTTTTTTGAACGGACAAATCGATTATGGGGATACAAAATGAATCCCGGGAATTGTTGGTCAAGACACCACCTTTTTCCGAAATTGCTTCAAATAAAAAATTAAAGCCCAAAATTTTGTTCATTTCGCTCAGAATTTCCGTATCCCCAAAAATCAAAGGTTGCCATGCCTCAAAGGGATGCATATATTCAAGAGCCCTTAATAAAACTTCAGGTCCTATTCCGTTGGGGTCGCCCATCGTCAGGCCGATATTTATTTCTGCTTTGCGTTGCATATTAGCTAACAATTAAAAATACGTTTATGGTTTTACAAGATAAGGTAGCACTGGTCACAGGCTCCGGAGTTAGACTGGGGCAGACAATTGCTCAAAAATTGGGTCAATTGGGTATGCGCGTTGTTGTACATTATCACCACTCTGAAAAAGGCGCAAAACAAACCATCAAACTGCTCCCCGGTGACGAATCACGACATCTTATTCTTCAAGCAGATTTAAAAGATGTAGCCGACATAAAAAAACTTGTTCAGAAAGCGGAGAAAAAATCAGGACCAATTTCAGTATTGATCAATAATGCTGCAGATTTTTTCCCTACCCCTTTTTTCTCAACAAGTGAAGAGGAATGGGATCATCTCTTAAAACTGAATTTGAAGGCACCTTTCTTTTTAGCACAAACAATTGCGGAAGGTATGAAAAAACGTGGAGAAGGAAAAATAATAAATATGGTTGATGTTTCAGCAGATAGACCGTGGTCCGGATTTCTCCCCTATTGCACATCAAAAGCAGGTCTTAGTTCTTTAACCATTGGTTTAGCACGCACTTTAGCGCCTGAGGTACAAGTCAACGCTATTGCGCCTGGAACCGTGCTTCCTCCTCCGGATCATTACGAAATGGACTTCAAAGAGTCCATTGAACGCAGTCTCCTCAAAAGAATCGGAGTATCAGAAGATATTGTACAGGCTGTTGAATATTTGTTAATATCAGACTTTGTGACCGGTACCATCATGCCTGTCGACGGTGGAAGGTCGGTTTATTAAAGTCCTTAAGATACTAAATATATTTATGTTTTCCAATAGACATATTTTTTTGTTTTTATTTATTTCCTTCTATTTTACACAAGTCAATGGAGTCACGCGTTATACCGTTGATGAGCAGGAAAATATCAGTATTTATGAAAAAAGCAGCAGAGCTGTAGTTAATATCAGTAATATTGCAGTTAACTACGATTTCTACTACCGTGCTATTCCTGCTGAATCAGGTTCCGGAACAGGATTTCTGATTAACAAATCCGGGATAATTATCACCAATTATCATGTTGTTGAAAACGCCCGCAAACTGGTTGTTACTCTAGCCGACAATAGTCAGTGGGCCGGAAAGCTTGTTGGTGCTGACCCAAACAACGATCTGGCCATTGTACGTATTGAAGCACCTGCTGAAAGTTATGATGTCCTCAAATTTTCCCATTCAAATGATATCGTAGTTGGTCAAAAAGTATTGGCACTGGGAAATCCTTTTGGCCTGCGGCAGACGTTAACAACAGGAATAATAAGTGCTTTGGGGCGTACTATTGAGGCCAAAAATGGACGTAAAATTGAAGGTATCATACAAACTGACGCCGCAATCAATCCCGGCAATTCAGGTGGACCTTTGCTCGACTCTGAGGGGAATGTAATTGGAATCAACACTGCAATTATAGGTTCGGTGGGAAGTGTAGGTATTGGTTTTGCGGTACCAAGCAATACCGCGTTACGTATTCTGCCTGATCTGTTGAAATACGGTTATGTGCGCCGCCCGTGGCTAGGCATTGAACCCATCCCAACCGTTTATTTACGTCGTATAGGAATTGACATCGAGGAAGGACTATTAATCGCCCGAGTAGTGGAAGGTGCTTCAGCAGATAACGCGGGGTTGCTAGGAGCCACGAGGACAGTCAAAGTTGGACGATACAAGGTCCCATGGGGCGGTGATATAATTACTCATGTCAACGAAACGCCTGTTACCTCAATGGAAGATTTGGCTCAACAGATCGAAACACGTAAATCTGGAGAAGAAATCACGGTGCGCATCATACGCGGAAAAATGGTTCATTCTGTTATGGTTAAGCTGGTTTTACGTCCAAGATCTTAAAGATTTTTTAATAATTTTGCTGAAAAATTACAAAAAATAGTCTTTTAAAATTTTTCTTTTCAACAATATAACAACTAAGCAAACATAATATAAATAATGATTAATCGTGTCTACAATTTTAGTGCCGGACCAGCGATGTTACCTACTTCCGTAATGCAAAAAATTCAGGAAGAATTTCTGGACTATCAAGGAATGGGAGCCTCAATTGTTGAAGTAAGCCACAGACTTCCAATTTTTCGTGATATTCTTGATTCTACTGAATCACTTTTCCGCGAACTGACTAATCTTCCAAAAAACTACCGTGTTCTTTTCATGCATGGCGGAGCACAAATGCAATTTTCTGCAGTTCCACTAAATTTAATGTACCGCAAAAAACAAAAAGGCTCCTACTTTATTACCGGAAGATGGGGTATTTTGGCAGAACAAGAGGCTCAACGTTACGGTAACACAGAAATAATAATGGATACTAAAGAGTTTGATTATAGGCAAATTCCGGAATATGACGAAAGCAAACTAGATCAAGGAAGCAGCTATGCCCACCTGACTACAAACAATACGCTTTACGGAACACGATGGCATTCTTTTCCAGACACAAGCAGCGTACCTTTAGCCGCGGACGCCACATCAGATATTTTATCCAGAGAAATGGATTATTCACAGTTTGGGGTGGTTTATGCTGGTTTTCAAAAAAATCTCGGTACCTCAGGAACCGCAATTGTAATTGTCAGGGATGACCTGTTGGGTAATGCACTTCCTGAAACTCCTAAATTGCTGGATTATGCACTATTTGACGAACATCATTCCATACCAAACACGATTAATGTTTTTGCAGTTTATGTGATGAATTTAGTGCTGGTCTGGATAAAAGAACAGGGAGGAGTTCCGGAAATGGAAAAACTAGCTGAAAAAAAATCCGCACTGTTGTATGACGTTCTGGATCGATCCGATTTTTATCTTGCTGTAGCACATCCAGAACACCGCTCAACCATGAATGTTACGTTTCATTTTCATAACGATGAACTGCTACAAAAGTTTTTAACCGAATCCGAAAAAGAAGGTTTGTTTGCCCTCAAAGGACATGCGAAAGTAGGTGGTGTCAGAGCCTCACTCTATAACGCTATGCCACTGGAAGGAGTAGTAGAACTCGCTCAATTTATGCAGGAGTTTGAGCGTAAAAACGGCTAAGCTGCTTTAGGCTGATTGATCTTTACCAGATGTTTCGGCCACTGCAAAAATTCCTGCCAGCTTTTATCAGGGATTTTGATATGTAGAGTTTTGGCAATGTTTACCATTTGCCAATAATCTGGTTCAAATGGCGGTTGAGATGGTTTAACCATATTAGCTCCTTTACTCAGATTACATTTTTGGCAGGCTGTGACTACGTTTTTCCAACGCATTCCGCCACCTCTGCTTTTTGGAATGACATGATCTATAGTAAGGTGATCAGCGGAAAAATGACGTTCACAATATTGACAGTGAAAACGGTCGCGCAGGAAAATGTTACGGCGGGTAAAGTTTACTACACCTTTCTGATAATGGTACTGCGCCATCATCACAACACTTGGCACAGGTAAGGCCAGGTGCTGTGAATGGCATATCCAGTCATCATAGGAACGTAAAACAGTCACTTTATCTAGATAGAGCGCCTTTATTGCCTGTTGCCAAGTGATAGTGCTCAAGGGCCACAGAGTCAAGGGATTGCCATCCTGGTTTAGTAAAAGAACATCTTTCATGTGGTCACAAATATTAAAGTTGTGGGTTCAACACAGTTCTACTGATTGTCACGTATGAAATTCAGAAGAACTGTATGTAAAATACCACCATTTCTGTAATATTCAATTTCAACTTGTGTATCTAAACGGCAAGTTACAGAGATCTTTTTTTCACCTACCTGCAGGATTAAATCCTGACCGGGTTTCATATCATCACCTAAGCCCAAAACCGCGTACTCTTCCTCACCGCTTAAGCCAAGTGATTTATGTGTTTCAAATTCTTTGAACTGCAGCGGAAGAACACCCATTCCTACAAGATTGGAGCGGTGAATTCGCTCAAAACTTGTGGCCACTACTGCCTTGACTCCGAGTAGCAATGTACCTTTTGCAGCCCAATCCCGGGAAGAACCTGTACCATATTCTGCACCAGCTAAAACGATAAGTGGTGTTCCTGTTTCTTTATATTTTAGCGAAGCATCATAAATCGTAGTGACTTCCCCATCAGGCATAAGTTTTGTGACACCGCCTTCTGTTCCGGGGGCCAACTCATTTCGCAAACGTACATTCCCAAAAGTTCCACGGGTCATGATTCTGTCATTGCCACGTCGTGAACCATAGGAATTAAAATCGACTTTGTCTGTACCATTCTTCAGCAAATATTTCCCTGCTGGAGTTTCTTCAGAAAAAGATCCGGCAGGTGAGATATGATCCGTAGTGATGGAATCCCCCAGCTTAACTAGAACTCTTGCTCCAGTGATGTCCTCTAAAGTTTTTGGATCCAGAACCATGTTTTGAAAAAAAGGAGGATTTTGGATATAAGTCGAACTCTCGTCCCAATCAAATACCTCACCAATACTTGACTCAACAGCATTCCACATGGGAGAACTTTCACCAACGTGTTTGTATTCTTCCTCGTACATTTCGCTGGTTATCTTTTTCTCAACCTCTGCAATTTCCTCTTTAGTTGGCCAAATGTCTTTTAGAAAAACTGGCTTGCCATCTTTATCTTTTCCAAGTGCTTCATTGTTTATATCCTGATCAACCGTTCCTGCAATTGCATAAGCTACAACCAGAGGTGGACTAGCTAAGTAATTTGCCTTTATGTGCGAACTGATCCTTCCCTCAAAATTGCGATTGCCGGACAATACTGATGTCACGACCAAATCACCTTCATTGATCGCGCTGACAATGTTTTCAGGCAAAGGTCCTGAATTCCCAATACAGGTTGTACATCCATAACCTACAGTGTGGAAGCCCAATGAGTCTAGAGCTTCGCTCAAACCTGTAGACTTCAGATAATTCGTGACAACACGTGAACCGGGCCCCAGAGATGTTTTTACCCACGGCTTACGTTTCAAACCTTTTTCAACTGCTTTTTTTGCGAGTAGACCTGCTGCTAGCATTACTGATGGATTACTTGTATTTGTACAGGAAGTGATTGCCGCAATTACCACCGAGCCGTGTTTTAGTTTCCCGGAAGAGATACCCTTAACTGCAACTGAAGTTTCAAGTTTTTTTCCGCTCAATTCAAAACCGCGGTCTTTTGTGGATGCCCTCAAAGATTTTTGCCATTTTGGCTGCATTTGCGAAAGAGTAACTCGATCTTGTGGACGTTTAGGACCGGCTAGTGACGGTTCAACCGTTGAAAGGTCAAGTTCCAATGTGTCCGAAAATTTTGGATCCGGTGTGTCATTTCTCCGAAAAAGGCCTTGAGCTTTACAATATCTTTCAATGCGCTGAATGACAGATTCCGGTCGCCCTGTACCACGCAAATAATTTAAAGTTTCATCATCTACAGGAACAAAACCCATGGTCGCACCATATTCCGGAGCCATATTGGCCAATGTAGCACGGTCTGCCAAGGTTAGGTTTTTCAAACCTGAACCAAAAAATTCAACAAATTTCTCTACTACACCTTTTTGCCGAAGCATTTCGACAACATGTAAAACCAAATCAGTCGCGGTAGCATTTTCAGGCATTTTTCCATGAAGACGGAAACCAATTACTTCCGGAATCAACATATAAATTGGCTGTCCGAGCATAACTGATTCTGCCTCAATACCTCCTACTCCCCATCCCAAAACTCCCAGCCCGTTTATCATTGTAGTGTGGGAATCAGTACCGACAACTGTGTCTGGAAAACAAACACCGGATCTGGACTGAACTACACTTGCCGCAGTTTCAAGATTCACCTGATGCACAATTCCTACACCTGGAGGATAGACACTAAAATTATCAAAAGCCTGCTTGCCCCATTTTATAAATTCGTAACGTTCACGGTTGCGCCTAAATTCCATTTCCATATTTTTCTTTAACGAACCTGAACTTCCAAAAAAATCTACCTGAATTGAGTGGTCTATAACCAGATCAACTGGAACACGAGGATTAATAATACTTGGATCACAGTTCATCGTAACCATTGCGGAACGTAAGGATGCAAGATCAACCAGTGCAGGAACTCCAGTAAAATCCTGTAAGATTACT
Source organism: Pseudomonadota bacterium (assembly GCA_004213175.1). GTDB lineage: Bacteria > SAR324 > SAR324 > SAR324 > NAC60-12 > Arctic96AD-7. Next base: position 26,882 of record SHAT01000022.1, read on the forward strand.
CGGGTTGGTTTAAATGGAATTTCTTTTAAGGATTTTTCTGATGCGTTCCAGTTTGCAAGAGATAATACGTCTTCCGGACATACTTGAAATTCGTCAACATTTCGTAAAGCCTGTTCAAGAAGGATCCGAATTGAAAATGGAAGACTGTCAACTGGTCCTACCCCATCTTTTAACAATTTTTCCAGGCTGTAAATTAGGGTTTTACCTTCACCACTTTCAAAATCTATAAGGCATCCAAACTGATTATCCTTCATTTTTCCTTTAAAATATTTTTAACTCAAAAAGTGCAATTTGGGTGAGCATTGGTTCTGAACAATAATTGTAAAATATCTAAAACTCATTCAATTATTTACAGATCTTCTAATAAAAGCTCAAGTTTTTATCATTTTAACATAGACATCAAACACTCTTAAAACTGATATTTAAATATTAAATACAGAAGTCTAAAACCTTGAATTCTTCCTAGAAATAAGACATAATACGGTCTTGATAATTTTAATTTTAATTTAATTCAAAGTATAAATTTAAGATAACCATGTTTAAACCTCTATTATTAATCACCTTAGTTTTATTTATCATTGGCACAGGACTTTTCTTTTTTAATGATAATAATAACTACAAATATTTATCACACTCATCTGCTGATGGGAAAAAATTATTGGAAAAACTTGATACCAAAGCCTTAAACCAGATCAATATTCAAGTTGAAGGTACTATAATTTCTCTACTGCAAATGCAGGGAGGTGGATGGCAGGAAAAGTCTTTGAGTTACGAAGCAGATATTCAACCAATTCAGGATTTACTGCTCAATTTGTCCCAAATGCGGCTGGAAAATTTGGTGACTAGTAACCCGGATCATCATAAACGATTCAGCTTATTGTCGCCACCTGAAAAGATGGAAGAATGGAGCAAAGAAATTCATGCTGGTTCAGTAATGCTTTTTCAAGGTGACGGGGCCTTGATATTGAGTCTACTGCTTGGCAAAGAAAGAACGAATGGAGATGGACAGTATATTCGACACGCTGGTTCGGACAAGGTATATCTAATACCAGAACGTTTGCAAATAGACGCCGAAGTTGATGACTGGTTGAATAAAATTTTATTCTCTCTAAAGTCTGATCAGATAGCAGGCATTAAACTTCAAAGCAAAAAGGACAGTTCCTTTGAAGTAGTCCGAGAAAATGTGGGGGGGAAATGGGTACCTAAAGGTGAAAAACATAATTTCCCTGATTCAGAAAAAATAAATAAAATACTTGATAGGCTTGCACTTCTTACTTTCACTAAATTATATAAAAAAGGGCAAGAACCGGAAAATATAAACGGTTCTATGAAAGAGGAAGAATCCTTGCTAGTCTCATTATTTGATGGCAGAATTTACACCTTGAACTTACATAATAATGATGGATCCAATGGGAATTATATATTGAAAGTACGTATGGGAATTTTACAGGATAAATCCACAAATACAAAAACTGAAGACAAAATTCTCCGTCAGAAAATGGATCTATTTAACCAGAAAGCAAATGGACGTTTGTTTGAGATTAATTCATGGGAGGGGAATGAACTGTTACTCAATTATCAATGATCCAGCAATCCCCCATTTTTAGATTAGCATAAAATGTCAATTCGGATTACGTCCGATCATACAGAGCTGACCTTTCACTATATGCGTTTAGAAGGTCAAGTAGAAACTCTACTGGAATTTTTGCTACGTCGATTTAGATATTTAGACGATCAGGAATGGCGTAATAATATTAAAGCTCAACGAGTCTGGGTTGATGGAATATTAGGTCACTCAAATTTAAAGTTACGCAGCAATCAAAAAATTGTATATCTGCGACCGGATTACCTTGAACCTGAAGTCGATCCGCACTTTGAAGTTATTTTTGAAGATGACGCATTAATTGCTATGAACAAGTCAGGGAACTTACCTACCAGTCCTTCAGGCAAATACTTTAAAAATACTTTAGTCAATTTGATTAAAGCAAAGTTTGGATGGAAGAAACTTTATACTATTCATCGGCTTGACCGCGAAACAAGCGGAGTAATTGTTTTCGCGAAAAGACATGAAATTGCCCAGACGATGGCAGCACATTTTCGTAATAAACGGATCAACAAAATTTACTCAGCTGTTCTGAACAATCATCTGCCAAGTAATTCTAAACAGGAATTAGCAGAAGTCTATATTTCTCTGCCGATTGGTCAGGATTTGAAGAGTGAAATACGAATCAAACAATGCGTTAACCCTCTGGGTAAAACCTCCCAAACTCATTTCAGTGAGATCAAAAGACTTCGTAATTATTCTATGGTTGAAGTCCGAACATTTACAGGTAGAACACATCAAATTAGAGTTCATGCCGCTCACCTAGGCTGTCCAATTGTAGGGGATAAACTTTACGGGTTACCGAATGATGGTTTCGTAAATTGGTTGAATGAAGGTGATAACTATCTGCTTGCTCAGAATTTCCCTCTCCACAGACATTTACTTCATGCATTGGAAATAAATTTTCCACATCCTGTGACAAATAAAAAAACAATAATACGCACTAATGACACTAATTTATTGTCAGAACTAAAACCATAATAATTACTTAATTTCTTTTTAAAATAATGGATGTTTTAGATACTATAAAACTTTGGGCAGGAAATCACTACTTTGACTTAAAGACCCGAACGGAAGCAAAAAAACTCCTAGCTAAAGATAAACATTCTGAACGAGATGAATGTTTCGGGAGTTTGCTAGAATTTGGCACAGGCGGTCTAAGGGGTATCATGGGAGTAGGCACAAATAGAATAAACCTCTACACCATACAAATGGCAACTGATGGTGTCGCAAGAATTATTAACAAAAAAACAGATGTACCAAACACATCAGGTGTGGTTATAGGATACGATTCACGTCATCGTTCTTTTGAATTCGCCCAAATGAGCAGTCAGGTGTTAGCCGCTCACGGTATCCCTGTTTTTTTGTTTCGCAAAATTGTCCCAACACCACTTGTTTCCTGTGAAATTTTAAGGAGAAAAGCTATTGCCGGGATAATTATCACTGCGAGCCACAACCCTCCAGAATATAATGGGTTCAAGGTTTATTGGGAAAATGGAGGTATGATTGTTCCGCCGGAAGACAACATGATTATTGAAGAAGTACGAAACATTTCTCGTATCGATGAAATTCCAACTGTTAATTTTAAAAAGGCGCTTCATGAAGGGAAAGTGGTTTGGATCGACAATCAGGCAGACAAGTATTATTTAAAAATTGTTAAAGAATTAAGCTTGGGAGAACGTGAAAATAATAATAAATTAGGTGTGGTTTATACTCCGCTTCACGGCACAGGTGGCCGATTGGTCCCTAACCTACTAAGGCAACAAGGTTTTAAAAAAGTAAAAGTTGTAGCAAAACAAATGCTTCCTGACGGAGATTTCAGTACTGTTGCTTCACCTAACCCAGAAGAAATCAATTCATTTGCAATGGCCCAAGCTAATGCATGTCCCGACGATGATCTTATTCTGGCCAATGATCCGGATGGAGACCGTCTAGGTGTTATGGTACGAGATTCAGAAAATAATTGGCAGTGGCTTTCAGGTAACCAGATTGGTGTTCTGATTCTTGACTTCGTTATTTATACTTTGAAACTTCAGAATCGTTTCCCTCAGAATGGAGTGGTCATTTCTACTATAGTAACTTCACCACTTGTTTCAAAAATGGCCAATGAAAACGGTTTGAATGCAATTGAAGTTTTAACAGGCTTTAAATGGATTCGACAGGCAGCTTTACGTTTTGAAAAAGAACAGGGATGGCAGTTTTTCTTTGGAATGGAAGAAAGTCACGGTTTTTTAATGGGAAATCATTCTGGTGATAAAGACGGAATTTGGGCTTCAATGGCTTTCGCTGAAATGTACGCTGCACTTAAATGTAACAAACTTACGCCAATAGATAGACTAAACCAAATATATCAACATTACGGTGTCCATTTGGATACTCTCGAGACACAAACCTATGAAGGCAAGAAGGGTATGGCAAATATTCAGAAGATTATGCGTGATTTACGCCGCTCACCTCCAGAAAAAGTAGCTGGACAGTTAGTGGTTAAAATTACGGATTATCTGGAAAATAAAATAGTGTGCGGAAATAAGACCAGTCAAGGACCCGGATTACCTCTATCGAACGTTATAGCGCTACAATTAGAAGATAATTCACGAATCACAGTACGACCTTCCGGAACCGAACCTAAAATTAAATACTACTTTAATTTACATGGAAATAATCATGAACTGCTAAGCAAACAACTTATAAGCATTCAGTCAGATTTTTTCAAAGAATAATGAGCAATTTTTCTTCTTCAAAAATGCTTAAATTTTTAATTACATTTTTACTTCGCGTTCTGTTTGCTACTACTATTTTCGGTCAGAGTCTGTTTATTGAAGAGGCTGATTCAACGGTAATTGTTCAAAGGGATAATCTTGTAAAAGCGAAAGCCCAAGCACTGAAAGATGCAAAATCAAAAGCAATTCTGCAGGCCATTGGAAAATTTCTTGATTTCGACAGTATAGTATCACTTAAGCCTCTCCTGAGAAAACATTTCCTAGAGAAACCAGATTTTTTCATTGAATCAATTCGGGTAATCAGTGAAGGTAACAATTCAGACCTGACTGAGTTTACATTAAAAATAGAGACACAGATTTTCCGTTCTCGATTATTATCCACTGTTAACCAGTTAGGACTGCCCACCCAAAAAGAATTGACCTCTTTTCGTAATATTTTTCTAATATATGACACAGGCAATTTCATACGAAACTCAAAATTTTCAGAATTGTTTTTAGAAAAACTGCAGACTAGACTGAACTCCTATCTTATACGCACCAATGTTATAATCATAGATAACAATAATTCAGAACTTGCAGACGGACTACCTGCACGTTTGAAGTTGTTAGCAAAAAAAACTATCAAAAAAAGGGATGTGATCGTTTTTCCCTTACTTGAATTGAAACTCAGACTTTCTACAAAACCAGAACATTCTCAACAAGGTAAAATCAGTGCCCAACTAATATTTTGGTCACAACAAGAAGGAATTTCTGAGTCTTCAAGAAGCAAAATCAGAGCGGAAGTGGAGCTAAACTACAACTCTTGGCAGGTGGATGAGATTATTCA
>SHAT01000023.1 GCA_004213175.1 Pseudomonadota bacterium
GCCCGTCTTTCGGAGAGTAAACCCGTTCCACTCCGTAGTCCATTAATTCCTGCATCTCAGAAGGAATTATTACGCCCCCACCGCCTGCAAAAATCTTAATATGCTCGGCTCCCTTTTCACGGAGTAAATCAACCATGTAACGGAAATATTCCATGTGCCCGCCTTGATAGGAACTGACAGCAATACCATGAGCGTCCTCCTGAACGGCGACATTAACAATTTCCTCTACTCCTCGGTCATGTCCAAGATGAATCACTTCAGTGCCCCGTGCCTGCATGATACGGCGCATGATGTTTATTGCAGCATCGTGTCCGTCAAACAAACTTGTTGCGGTAACGAAGCGTACGTTATTCTGGAGCGTGATTGCTTGTTTGGTAGGTTGGGGTGAGTTCATTTTATAACTAATCTCTTCTCTTAAATAAATAATCAACTCAATGTTTCCTGCACTGTTGTATTAACTGACGACAGTAAGGGTATGTTTTGATAGTTATCATTCTATTTTAGGTAGCTATAGTTTGAAAGCTAATTGTCTATTATTCAAGTTCACGATATATTTCTATCGGGAAAAATTAACGATCAAGTCCTGTTTGCCTAAAAATAAAAATCAGGCAAATTATTTGGAGTTTGAAATTACTTCCCTCCCTGTTGCCAACTGATAAATTTTCAATAGATCATCTTCAGTCACATCTATAAAAGTATCCATTTGGCTGAGTGCCTATACAAAATTAGCGTGATCGACTGGAGCATAATCTTTATGTGCAGAATCTAGATCGGATTCTTTAGGTATTAAAAAAGTAGGATAGCGGCGCCAGCGAAAGAGAGCGTTAAACAATACTGCAACCAAAAGGATAGTGACTGTATTGATGGCAATTGGTGTCAGGATATATTCATATCCCAAAGCATGAATGTGTGGTCCTCCGATCACCGCAGACAAAGCCGTTGCACCACCAGGAGGGTGAAGACAACGTGCATAATACATTACTCCTATTGCTAATCCTACACTGGCTGCGGCTGCGATTCCTCCAGGCAGATGTCGAGCACAGGTCACTCCAATAGCAGCTGAGATAAGATGTCCGCCGATTACATTCCAAAGCTGCCCAAGTGCACTGTGAGGTGCTGCAAAAAGTAGTACGGCTGAGGCTCCCATGGATGGGATGACATATACTGCTTCTACTCCTACATACAGGCTGCTAATGTAAATAATAGAAAATATGGATAAAAATCCACCAATTCCAGAAATTATTTTTTCTAGATGTGAAACAGGATTTGCATCTATACCTAGATAATATATGATTTTTTTTATTTGCATAGGAATAATGGAGAATTGTGTTGAAAGGAAATGAATGGTGTGAATTTAAATTACACTAAATTATGCATAGTTTTGTGGGTAAGGCCAAGCGCTTCTCCTACAGCTAATATTTGCTCCCAGCTTGCATCATCCAGTGGAATACCTTTTGCCAAACGCTCATTTAAAGAAATACGTTCCGGATCTTGATTAGGCTTGAGCAAATCAGCCTGTAGCATCCGTAATTAGGTAGGCAACATGCATACTCCGTGGCTGTCAAGACCATCCAAATTTGAGCGTACCAGATGTTCTGCTACTGTTTGCGCCTCTTTGTTGTTGCTTCCTCCATTTTTGAGGATAGCGATAACCAGTTTTTTGAGAGACTCTGCATGTATTATAATACCTTTTAGAAATTTGAGTTACACAGCAAATTAGTCAACAAAGTTAAAATACGACAAAGAAAAAATATTTAACAAAAAGCCTGAATTCCGGTTTGTGCTCGTCCAAGAATTAATGCATGAACATCATGGGTACCTTCATAAGTATTAACAGTTTCCAGATTCATCACATGTCGTATGACATGAAATTCATCAGATATTCCATTACCACCGTGCATGTCACGCGAGATTCGTGCGATGTCTAAAGATTTTCCGCAGTTATTGCGTTTCATCAGTGAGATCAACTCCGGAGCGCATTTTCCTTCGTCCATCAAACGTCCCATTTGCAAAACACTTTGAAGACCAAGTGTTATTTCGGTTTGCATGTCTGCAAGCTTTTTTTGTATTAGCTGGTTTGCCGCCAGGGGACGACCGAACTGGGTTCTATCCATAGTGTATTGACGGGCCTGCAACCAGCAGTATTCAGCAGCACCAAGAGTGCCCCAGGCGATGCCGAAACGGGCCAGGTTCAAACATCCAAAAGGACCTTTGAGGCCTGAAACATTAGGCAATTCGTTTTCAAAAGGAACAAAGACATTGTCCATGACGATTTCACCAGTGATGGAAGTGCGTAGTGACATTTTTCCCACGATTTTCGGTGCACTAAGTCCCTGCATACCTTTTTCTAAAATATATCCACGAATAATGCCTTCATCATTTTTAGCCCAAACAACAAAAACATCTGCAATAGGTGAGTTTGTGATCCACATTTTGTTTCCTGTAAGTTTAAATCCGCCTTCGACTTTTCTTGCTCGGGTTTCCATGCTTCCTGGATCAGAACCATGATTTGGCTCAGTCAAACCAAAACAACCTATCAATTCTGCGCGGGCGAGCTTTGGCAAGTATTTTTTACGTTGATCTTCACTACCGTAGGTATATATTGGATGCATCACCAAACTGGATTGCACACTCATGGCGGAACGGTAACCTGAATCCACCCTTTCAACTTCACGGGCTATTAATCCGTAAGACACATAATTCGTTCCAGCTCCACCATATTCTTCAGGTATGGTAGAACCTAAAAATCCAAACTCACCAAATTCTTTCATAATTTTACTGTCAAAAACTTCATTGCGATTTGCATCCAAAACTCTAGGCATTAATTTGTCCATACTGAAATCATGGGCTGTATCCCTGATCAATCGTTCTTCTTGAGAAAGTTGAGTGTTAAGCAGCAATGGGTCAGTCCACTCAAAGACTGCTCGTTTTTGATGAGATTTTGTCATCTGTAAACCTTTAAAAAAATTAAAGTTAGTAATTAAAGTTAGTGATTATAGTGAGTAAATGCGTGAACTTGCAATTTCAATCTGAATTATTAAGCAAGTTGTGTTAAAATGTTAAGCAACAAAATTTCAACTAATTATCAACTCTCAATATTTAATTCTCCGTCTACTAAGAAATTATCTAAACTTATAAAATATTTAATGCAACAACGTCGCAAAAGCACATCTGGCACACATGTGGGTGCTATTAGTTTAGATTTTAAAGAACGTTTGGGAGCACTCAGCAATCTACCAGAATTTTTCAGTTTGATCCTGAGTTGTGACCGTAGTTTGACAGTCTTTAATATCCTACTGCGAGTAATTAGAGCATCTTTACCACTCACGATGCTGTATGTGGGAAAACTCATAATTGATGAAATTGTCCAAATTTCAGTTTCAGAAAATGTACATGCAGTTGAAAATCAAGAAATGTCGTTTTTGATGTCATTGGTTCTGATAGAACTTGGACTGGCAGTATTATCTGATTTTTTGGGACGTGGAATAGCTTTAGTTGACAGTTTGCTGGGTGACCTGGTATCACACGAAATTTCTTTGCGTTTGATGCAACAATCTGCAAGGCTCGATTTGGAATGTTTCGAAGATGCTGAATTTTATGATAAACTTGAACGTGCACGTCGGCAGGCTTCGAGTCGTATTTTATTGATGTCACAGACGTTGACACAGTTACAGGATGCAATTACGGTATTATTTTTAGCAGCAGCACTAATCACTCTTAATGCATGGCTTTTGCTACTGCTTGCTATTACTCTTATTCCTGCTTTTTTAGGCGAAACGCATTTCAACAGTCAAAGTTATTCGTTAATGTATGGCTGGACACAGGAACGACGAGAACTTGACTATTTGAGATTCGCGGGAGCAAGTGATGAAACAGCAAAGGAAATTAAAATATTTGGCCTGTCAGATTTTTTTGGCAACCGCTACAAGAAATTAGCGGGGGAATATTACCATGCTAACAAAAATTTGTCTGTCCGGCGAGCCACTTGGGGAGGGCTACTTTCAATAATTGGAAGTTTAGGTTATTACTCGGCCTATGTTGTTATCATTTTTAGAACATTAAATGGCGAATTGTCGCTTGGTGACCTGATTTTTCTTTCTGGATCTTTTTTACGTCTGCGTTCTTTAATGGAGTCGATTTTAATCCGTTTTTCCAGTATTTCGGACGGTGCTTTATATCTGAAGGATCTTTTTGATTTTCTTGAAATGGAACCTAACATCAGTTCCAGGAAGAATGCACTTCCATTTCCGGAAATTATTCGTGATGGATTTACTTTTGAGAAAGTTAGTTTCCGTTATCCACAGACTGAACAATGGGTTTTGCGTGATATTTCTTTTACCCTACATCCGGGTGAAAAACTAGCGTTGGTTGGTGAAAATGGTGCAGGTAAAACCACACTGGTTAAATTACTGACGCGGCTTTACGATCCTGATGAGGGGCAGATTTTGCTGGAAGGACATGATTTGCGTGATTATGACCTGAATGGGTTGAGAGATGCGGTTGGTGTTATTTTTCAGGATTATGTGAGATATCACCTGTCGGCGGGAGAAAATATTGCAGTAGGACGTATTGAAGAACGAAATGATGAGGCTAGAATTGTGGAAGCTGCACAACGTAGTTTGGCAGATAAAGTTATAGACAAGCTTCCTGGAGGGTATAATCATATGATTGGACGCTGGTTTAAGCAAGGTACAAATCTGTCAGGAGGAGAATGGCAAAAAATTGCAATTGCACGGGCCTATATGCGCAACGCGCAGCTATTGATCTTGGATGAACCGACAGCTGCTTTAGACGCACGTGCAGAACATGAGGTTTTCAGACGTTTTGTTGAACTAACATATGACAAGTGTGCAGTATTGATTTCTCACCGATTTTCTACTGTTCGAATGGCCGATCGAATTATTGTTTTTCATGAAGGGAAGTTATTGGAGCATGGAACACATGAGGAATTGTTGGCTTCTGAAGGGCAATACTCAGAGTTGTTTAATTTGCAAGCCGAAGGTTATCGTTGATAAACGGACTGAGAAAAATGCACCTTTTATTTCTTTAAAATAGAGATTTTTCTAGAAACAACAATGTTGTTCAGGTTAAAACAAATTGTGAGAAAAATTTTAAATAGCCTACTATTTCTTGTATAATTATAAGATATGATCATGGATGAAATAGTTTTTTAAGTGATTTTGTGAATTATTGTGATTAAGAAGCTCGAATTCAATCCAATCACATAATCTAAACCTCAATCAAAAAGGAATTATTGAACAATTCAAAAAAAACAACCCGTCAAGTGGATGTAGCGATTATAGGCGCTGGATCTGCTGGACTTCCTGCTTTTCGTGCTGCCAGAAAACATACTGAGAACATTGTCCTCATTGAGGGTGGAACATACGGTACAACATGCGCACGCGTAGGTTGTATGCCAAGCAAACTATTAATTGCTGCAGCCGAAGCAGCTCATTCTGTAGAATCTGCTGCTGGTTTTGGAGTCCATACAACTAATCATACAATAAATGGATTAGAGGTAATGGAACGTGTACGCAATGAGCGTGATCGCTTTGTCGGTTTTGTTCTTGATGGTGTTGAGAGTATTGATGAAAAACATCATATCCGAAATCATGCAACTTTCCTTGATAACAATACTCTGCAAGTAGGTGATTCAATCATTGAAGCAAAAACAGTAGTCATCGCTACCGGTTCTTCTCCAGCACTCCTGCCAGAATTTGAGGAATTGGGTAAATGTCTGATCGTCAATGATGATATTTTTAACTGGCAAACACTTCCGGATTCTGTTGCTGTCTTTGGGCCGGGCGTGATAGGTCTTGAACTAGGACAAGCATTGCACCGTCTTGGTGTCAGGATCAGATTATTCGGACGTTCTGGTTCACTCAAACCCCTTACTGATATTGGCATTAGGGATTATGCACTGGATATTTTTCAAAAGGAATTTCCACTTGATGCGAAGGCTAATGTGCTTGGAATGGAGCTTAAGGGAGATCAAGCCATGATTCGTTTTGTGGATCGCGAAGATGGCCTAGAAAAGATTGAAAACTTTAATTATGTATTGGCTGCCACAGGTCGCAACCCAAACGTAAAAGATTTGGGTCTTTGGAATACAACTCTAGAGTTGGATTCAAGAGGAGTTCCAATTTATGATCCATTTACCATGCAGTGCGGTGATTCATCAATTTTCATTGCCGGAGATGCTAATAATGTTTTGACTTTATTGCATGAAGCTGCAGATGAGGGGCTCATTGCCGGAGAAAATGCTGGGTGTTTCCCTAATATGAAACAAGGACTAAGGCGTTCTCCCTTGTCGATTGTGTTTAGTGATCCTCAAATTGCTATGGTTGGTCAAGCATGGTCAGAATTAGAGGGGCATGAAAACGTAGTTGTAGGAAAAATATCTTTTGAAGGTCAAGGGCGGAGCAGGGTAATGCTCAAAAATAAAGGTTTGATGCATCTTTATGCAGACCGTGAATCAGGACTATTCCTAGGCAGTGAATTTATTGGGCCTCATGCAGAGCACTTGGCACATCTACTTTCATGGGCTCATCAGCAAAAAATGTCAATTCCACAAATGCTAGAAATGCCATTTTATCATCCTGTTATTGAGGAAGGTCTGCGCACTGGCCTTAAAGACGTAAATTTGCAATTAAATCTGTAAATTATAATAGTAGTATCAAAGCTTAATTATGACAATTGAATCTTTTCTTAATTGCCTAAATAAATAAGTATGAATCTCAGTCTGCAATTCGACAAAGGTACCTTATTACTTTACGGCACGGAAGAGTCTAAGCTTGCTCAACTTGAAAGTGTTGTTTGGGATGAACGTACACATTGTTATCGTGCTCCGGCTGCTGATTATCGTCGGTTAGTTACAACACTTTGTGAACAAAAGATTCATTTCCAGGATCATGCCCGCAAATTTTCTGTAGAAACTTTTCCAATGAAAAAAAAGATCAACCCTCGTTCCTACCAGCAAGAGGCTGCGGAAGCTTGGATGACTGAACAGCGAGGTGTTGTGACATTGCCTACAGGAGCAGGGAAAACGATTCTGGCTGTCATGTTGATAGCGAAAACTGGACGTCCCACGTTGATTCATGTGCCCACAATAGACCTTATGCGTCAATGGAAAGAGGTTTTAAGTGAATATCTTGATACTCCTATAGGTTTACTGGGTGGGGGAATCAATGACATTCAGTCAATTACTGTGGCAACATATGATTCAGCGCTAATACATGTTCCGTATAAAGGTAATCAGTTTGGATTATTGGTTTTTGACGAATGTCATCACTTACCCGGAGAGCAATATCAATTTACCGCTCTAGGTTCAATAGCGCCTTTCAGACTTGGTTTAACTGCTACTCCGGAGCGTGCTGATGGAAAAGAAGCACATCTTTACAAACTTTGCGGTTCTCTTTGCTACGAGGTTCATATTGACGAATTAAGTGGTCGTACTCTCGCACCATACCTAGTGGAAACTATTGAGGTAGAAATGTATCAGGATGAACGTGAGCAATATGAAAAAGCACGGGAAACTTATACGAACTTTTTACGAAAATCTCGTATTAATTTTCAACATCAAAACGGCTGGTCGATTTTCCTGCGAAGAACCAGTGAAAGTTCAGAAGGCAGAGAGGCTTTTAAAGCATATCTGTTACAAAAGAAACTTAGTCAGGCATCTGGAGTAAAAATAGATTGTTTGTGGGGCCTCATAAAACAGCATCAGGGTGACCGTATGTTGGTTTTTACACAAGATAATGAAATGGCATACCACATTGGACGAAGCTTTATGTTACCTGTGCTTACGCATCATACCAAGCTTCCGGAGCGTGAAGCATTTTTGAAAGCCTTCCGGACAGGAGAATACCCGATTCTAGTAACTTCTAAAGTTCTGAATGAAGGAGTAGACGTTCCGGATGCGAATATTGGTGTGATTGTTTCCGGAAGCGGTAGTATTCGTGAACATGTTCAGCGTCTGGGTCGAATACTACGGTCTCGTCCTGGAAAACAGGCAGTGCTTTATGAACTTGTCTCCGGTGATACTGGAGAATATTTTACCAACCAGAGACGTAGAAAGCATCGTGCTTACGAAGGAACTACTGTGCTTCCGAACCAATCGGGGCAAAATTATTCCCAAATTAATTGATCCGGAAGCAATTAACTTAATAAAAATAGCAGAAGAGTTAATAGCTGTTTATTCCAGAAGTGTGGGAGATATCCGTGAAAAACTTGAGGATAATACAAAGCAGGTATTGGATGCTTTCCCGGGAAATGCTATTTTAGGAAGAGGACTAGAAAAACTCCTACTTGACCGTACCGAATTTGATACGGAAGCAAAAACTGAGTTATCCAAATTAAGGGAAAAAATATTTAGCTATTCTTCTGCCATATTGAAAGGAAAAGGCCAGAGAAGACACCAGAACTTTAAGGTGGGGGTTGAATTCGATCTGGAAGAATACCGTAGTGAGGTCGCTCAACAAATAGGTATTTCTGCTTTAGAATTGGGAAATCAACTATACGGAGATTTGCCACCTTTTCAAAAAGTATTGGGATTCCGGAAAATTAGTGCTGAGGGGTTACTTCATCGTTATAATTGTGCTCAAATTCAAGGGTTACTTTTGCGTTGTGAAGCAATGACAATTCACTTGGCTGATAGTCGTTCGGCAAAGTTGCGCCAATTGATGAAATATTTACGTTTTAACAAATTGTTATGTAGCATTAGGCGTAATAAAGATCATGGAAAGTCATTGGTGCTTGAGATAGACGGACCTTTGAGTATCTTTGTAAATACCCAAAAATATGGTTTCAATCTAGCAAATTTTTTCCCCGCGATTTTACATCAGACAAGATGGGAACTGAAAGCAGAAGTGAGAATACGTAAAAATCAATCTCATACTTTAGACCTCAATCAAACTTGTGGAATTCGCTCGCATTATCGGCAATTCATCTCTTATGTGCCTGAAGAAATTCAGTTGTTAAGTCAACAAATAGCTAACAAAATACCTGCATGGGAATTGACTTCAACCGCAGACTATCTTCAATTTACAGGAGAGTCTGTTTGTTTTCCTGATTTTCTTTTTACTCATAGTTCCGGGAAAAAAGTGGCGATGGAACTTTTCCATACGTGGCATGCCGCTCCTCTCGTGGAGCGCTTAAACCAACTAGACGCGCAAAATAGTGCACCTTTGCTTTTAGGCGTAAATCGTAATTTGCTTAACAATGATGAGTTAACTGAGAGATTAGAATCTTCGCTTTATTTTTCTCGGTTCGGTTTTTATTTCAGAGATGGACCGACAATTTCAAAAATAATTCCACTGTTGGATCAATGGTTCAAAAATGTACAAAAGGAACTTTAGTGAAATTGTCGGCTTATAGCAAATTTGTTGGAATTTCTGATCCTTTTATAATTTTTTAACTGAAATGCTATTTCTATAGTGGAAATAACGTATCAACTTAATTTTAATTGTTTAGATAATGATTTAAAGCAAAATAGATAGACTGAAATATCAATGCCAATCAAAATTATTATAAACGACAAAAGGCTTGTTATTTACGGCTAAAATATAATTAAATAGAATAACATTTAATGTCACATGCAGTCTTTTATGGAAAGACTTACAACATCTATCTAAGTAATAAAATATCAATCGATGAAATCATCCGTTGAAGAACTAGGTAAACTAAAATATTCAGTTACCCTCGAGATTCCCTTAAAAGAAATCAAGCCCACCTACGATTCGATCTATCGGCAGCTGAAAAATACTCGTCTCAATGGTTTCCGACCAGGAAAACACCCAAAAGGTTGGTTGGACAAACGTTTTTTACCGGCAATGCAGAAGGAGGCTGTGGATCGGGTAATTCCAGAATACATGGAAAACGCACTTAATGAACATTCACTACGACCGGTAACGATGCCAGTAGTCCAAAAAATCGATTTTGATAGAAGATCGCCACTTTCCGCAACGCTACATTTTGAAATAGCACCGCAACTACAATCTATTGATTACAAAAAAATACAACTCGAACGTAAGGAACTTGAGGAAGTCTCTGAATCAGATGTTTCTGAAGAACTTGAATCTATTATTCAGCGTGAAGAGGTACTTGCACCCAAAGAAGGAAAAAATGTCATAGTAGAAAAAAGTGATTGGGTATTGATAAATTACGAAGGAACTATTGAAGGAGAAGAATTTACTGACTCAAAAGGAAATGATATTCAATTCAAAATTGGAACTCCAGAATTGGCGGAATTTCATGACTGTCTTTTGGGGATGGCTCCCGGAGCAGAAAAGGAGGAGGAAATTGAACTTCCGGAACGTTTTGCTAAAAATGAAGGTAAAAAAGCAAAATTTAAAATTCAGTTAGTTCAAATATCAATTGTAAAAAGACCAGAATTAGACTTTGAGTTTTTTAAGAAATACGGTGTTGAAAGTGAAAATGAATTAAAAGAAAAAGTAGCTGATTCCATAACTTCCCGTAAAAAAGCGGAACGTCAGAGTGAGTATCGCATTGCCGTTAGATCTCAACTCTCAGATTTATATGATGAATTTGAATTGCCACAAGAATTGATTGATTCGGAACAAAAGAGGATTCAGCAAGAATTGGAAAAGATATCTGCAGAAAAAGAATTAACTGAAGAAGAAAAAGAGAAAAAAAAACAGGAAGGCTTTGACAATGCAAAAACTGATTTACGAATGAAATTTATTCTTGACTCAATCAATGAGCATGAGGAATTGAAATTTGATGAAAATGAAGCTGCTCGCGAATTTGTTGGTCTAGCACAAATTACAGGGCAATCACCTGACGAACTGATTCAGTCACCATTTGGAAGAGACATGTATCAACGCATTGTCATCCGTAAACAGGGAGACGCAACTCTTGACCGAGTGGTAGCCCGCGTGTTTGGTGATCCTATTGAAGAAAAAAATTCTGAATCTTATGAACACGTTCACGATGAAAATTGTGACCATGATCATTAAAATTTCAGAAATAATTTTTAAACCTAATTTGAAAACTGATTATACATGTCCTTAATACCAATGGTTGTCGAGCAGAATAGTCGTGGAGAACGTGCCTATGACATTTATTCTCGATTGCTCAAAGACCGCATAATATTTCTTGGTTCACCTATTGACGATAATATCGCGAATGTGATGATCGCGCAACTTTTGTTCTTGGAAGCAGAAGATCCTGACAACGATATTTCACTTTACCTTAACTGTCCTGGCGGATTAGTAACTTCCGGAATTGCAATATATGATACAATACAGTACCTTAAACCTGATGTGCAGACTATTTGTATTGGACAAGCTGCCAGCATGGGTGCAGTTTTGCTTGCTGCTGGTGCAACCGGAAAAAGGAAGGCCCTCCCTCATGCTAGGATTATGCTGCATCAGATGATGGGTGGTTTTTCCGGACAAGCGGAAGATATTGATATTCAGGCAAAAGAAATTATCAAAATGACTGACGTTTTGAACGATATCCTTTCTCGTCACACGGGACACAAGATTGAAGAAATTGCAGAAGACACCCAACGGGATTACTATTTTTCAAGCCAGGAAGCCAAGGACTACGGCATTATCGATGAGGTGATGCAAAATAGAAAATTAAAAGCAGTATGAAATAAAAAAACTATGAATACAGTTAAAGAAGCTCTTTTGCGCTGCTCATTCTGTGGTAAAACACAGGATGAAGTAAAAAAGATAATCGCAGGTCCAACCGTCTATATTTGCGACGAGTGTATTGATCTTTGCAATGAGATTATGGAAGAGGAGTATCAGAATGAGCATTCTGATGATTTTAAACTTGATCTGCTTAAACCAACAGAAATAAAAGAAGTACTAGACACTTATGTGGTGGGGCAGGAACAGTCCAAAAAGGTGCTCGCAGTTGCTGTTCACAATCATTATAAAAGAATCAGTGCAAATTTTGATAATTCTGATGTAGAACTGCAAAAAAGTAATATTCTGTTGATAGGTCCTACAGGGACTGGGAAGACTTTATTGGCACAGACTCTTGCCAGAATACTTAATGTACCGTTTGCAGTAGCTGATGCCACATCTTTGACTGAGGCAGGATATGTTGGTGAAGACGTAGAAAACATTGTGCTGAAACTCTTACAGGCGGCTGATTATGACATAGAGCGTGCCGAGCAAGGGATCATCTATATTGATGAAATTGATAAAATTACTAGAAAAAGTGAAAATGTCTCAATTACACGGGATGTTTCTGGTGAAGGTGTTCAGCAAGCACTGTTGAAAATTATTGAGGGCACTGTTGCGAATATTCCACCGCAGGGTGGACGTAAACACCCTAACCAGGAAACAATGCAGGTTAATACGGAAAATGTCCTGTTTATTTGCGGAGGAGCATTTACGGCGCTTGATGACATAATCAAGAGAAGAATTGGACAAAATGCAATCGGTTTTGGTGCTAATGTGCATCATAAAAGTAGGAGCGAAAAAGTTCTCGCACAGCTTGAACCTGAAGATTTACTCAAGTATGGATTGATCCCTGAATTTATTGGCAGATTACCTGTTGTAGCAACTTTGCACGATTTGGAAGTTGAGCATCTTGTGCAAATATTACAGGAACCTAAAAATGCCTTGATTCGTCAGTATGAAAAAATGTTTGAACTTGAAAATGTAAAACTGACTTTCAAAAAAGATGCTGTTACTAGTCTTGCAAGGGAAGCAATTAAGCGGAAAACTGGTGCGCGTGGTTTGCGTTCAATAATCGAAAATTCAATGCTGGATATCATGTATGAAATTCCCTCAGATCCAGACATTAGTGAAGTTGAGATCAGCAAAGAAACTATTTTACACAAAGCTAAACCAAAGCTGACCAAGAGCCCTTCAAGTAGAATTCCACAAGTCAAAGCCAGTTAACAATCCTAAAAAATGTTTCTTACCTACTGCCAGTTATTACCAAAATGGAAAAATTTGATGTTTATGGTGTATGCAATCCATTGATAGATTTGTTGAGTCATATTCCGGATTCGTTTTTGAAAAAAAATGGGATCGAAAAAAGTATCATGCACCTCATTTCAATTGAGGAACAACAGAGACTGTTGAGGGGGTTGAGTGCTGACAAATTATCTGTAGAATCTGCTTCCGGGGGTTCGGGGGCAAATTCTATGATCGGCATTGCTCAACTCGGTGGACGAACTGCTTTCAGTGGTAAAATCGGTAGGGACGAGCATGGTAAAATATATCGTGAAAAACTCGAAGATCTCGGGGTCAGTGCCCGTCTCGGTGAAGGTGACGGCAGCACAGGGAGTAGCTTGATTTTAGTCAGTGACGATGGTTGCCGCACAATGAACACCTATCTGGGTATGGGGCAGGAACTACAGGTCCCAGATATTGATGCTGAAGTTATCAAAGTATCTAAATACCTCTATCTTACAGGTTATTTGTGGGACACAGAGTCGCAGAAAAAAGCTGTCCGTGCAGCACTTGATGAAGCAAAAAGAGTTGAGACAAAAGTCGCTTTAAGTCTTTCTGACCCTTTCTGTGTTAAGCGTCACAAAGAAGATTTCAAAAGCCTGCTGCAGGGTTATGCCAGCATGGTATTCAGCAATCAGGAAGAGGCGTTTACACTTCTTCAAACAGATGTTACACAGGAAGCGGTTGATATAATGTCAAAATGGACAGAAACCGTAGTGCTGACATTAGGAGCAAACGGAGCAATTATTTCACACCTTGGTCAAACATATTATATTGATCCATTTCCGATTCGTGTGGAAGATACAACCGGAGCTGGAGACGCTTTTGCAGCTGGTTTTCTCTTCGGAATGACACATGAATTTTCACCACTTGACAGTGGTCGCATTGGGGCCGTTCTTGCGGGTGCGGTGATCGAGCAGACCGGACCGCGTTTTCATGGTCACGCGCACTCGCTTATACGAGAAAAACTTGGGATCACCCTTTAGGACGATTTCTAACATATACTTTTTTGAAATATTTTAGTCGCAGGTTAAGCGGGGTAGAAATCGATATTTACTTGTAAGTGATCTTTGATCCAGCTAGGAGCACAGTCTCAGTGCACAATTTATTGTAACACTAGCAGCTCGACAATGTGCTAGTTCTTGATCCTGATATGCTTACTGTACAGTCTAAATATGGCACATGTTGGTATTTAGATATTTGCATAAATTTTAATAAAACAATGGCAAATGCTTTTTCATCACATTTGGATGCCACGGTTTATAAATTCTTGCTCCTGCATCAGATTTAATAATTTTTCTTTCATACACACTTTGTTTTTCTCATAGCTTTGCTGCCTTATGGAACTTCTTGCTCCAGCCGGAAATTTAGATAAATTGAAAACGGCAGTTTTGTACGGAGCGAATGCAGTTTATCTAGCAGGTCAAAAATTCAGTTTGCGCGGAGCTTCCGATAATTTTTCAGATACAGAATTAGTGGAAGGAGTATTGTTTGCGCGGAAAAATAACTGCAAAACATACGTCACATTAAATGCTTTTTTGCATGATCAGGAACTGAAAGAACTTCCGGAATATGTAAGTTTTCTAGAAAAATGCGGTGTGGACGCGGTGATTGTTTCTGATTTGGGAGTGATGACCGTTGTTCAGCAGAATTCTAAATTACCATTGCATCTCTCAACACAGGCATCATGTTTAAATGTAAATTCCGCAAAGCTTTGGAAAAGTCTTGGTGCTAAAAGACTAGTTCTAGGGCGTGAGGTTTCGCTCGAAGAAGCAGGGATAATCCGAAAGGAAGTCGGGATTGAGGTGGAATTATTTATTCACGGCTCTATGTGCATGGCTTATTCCGGAAACTGCACCATCTCAAATTACACGGCTGGACGTGACAGCAATCGGGGCGGTTGCGTGCAAAGTTGCCGTTTTTCATATTCAGCCATTACGGATGATTTTGAATCTGCAGATGTGTCCCAGGAGCATCTTTCAAGCTCTTTAATGAGTTCAAAAGATTTACGTGGGATGGACTTGTTGCCTGAATTCATTAAAATTGGTGTAGACAGTATCAAAGTTGAAGGTCGTATGAAAAGCTCTCTTTACGCTGCTACGACTACCAGTGCCTATGCTCGTGCACTTAAATGGTGTAATTCAACTTCTCAGCAAGAATGGCCGGAGAAGCTAAAAGAGTTGTCTGGTATATTGGAAAAAATTCCTCACAGAGGTTACACAGAAGGTTCTCTCAAAAATCCTGCGGATGCAGAGAGTATTTATCTGGGAGAGAGAAACAGTAGAAATTCCTCTTATGAAATTGCCGGTACAGTCATGGAAGTAGTGGATGGCAAATCATTCACACTCTTGACACAAAATTCATTTGAGTCTGGAAGAACGCTGGAAGTTTTGACTTTTGAAGGTAAGGTGATTGAAGTTTGCACGGATGAAATGCAGGACATATCCCGTTTCCCCGTTATAAAAGCTAAACCCAGTCGCCTCCTTCGATTTCCTTATCCTCAGATTGATTCAAGTACTGCGGAAAATCCCAGCAGTTCCCGTATTGAACCCATGAATGTGGTACGTTTGCAATACGTTTCAGCGGATTAGTAAATTTAAAAATTATTTTCATCTCAAAGGAATAGCCCACGGAAAAAGAAAAAGAAGAAGATTGAAAGCAGCGCGCCAACAGGAAGTGTTATGACCCATGACATGAATATCCCGCCGATTACCCTCAAATCCAAAGCTCCAATTCCTCTAGCCATTCCTGCACCGACTACTGCGCCTATCGCGATATGAGTCGTTGACACCGGAATGCCGGTTCGTGAGGCAAGGACAACAGTCGCTGCTGCAGCAAGTTCTGCTGAGAAACCACGGGTTGGAACAAGTTCTGTAATCTTTGTGCCGATGGTCTGTATTACACGATAACCCAGTGTTGCTAATCCGAGAATAATTCCGCTACCCCCTAATATTAGAATCCAGAGAGGCAGTGGAGAATTCTGAGCCATTTCACCTCCGCTTTGCACTATGCTGACAACCGCGGCCATGGGACCGATACCATTGGCTACATCATTTGAGCCGTGAGCAAAAGCCATAGCGCAGGCAGTGAAAAGCATCATCACGCCAAAGATACTTTCAATTTGAGTGAATTGCTCATGCACGCTTTCTGCTTCCTGGATATTCAATCTGACAATCAAAAAACGCCCAAGCACTGCTATGATGCTGCCCAATAACACAGCAATTAAAAAACTTTGTGGAATATTTAATTCTATTTCAAGGTGTTTGAGTCCCTTGAACAGAGTTACAAGTGAAATGAGGAAGCCTACGAAAAATATGTATAACGGAGCATATCTCTGGGCATTACGAAACGGCGTGTCTGTGTCAAGAATAAAGCGTTGTATACTACGCATTATCATAAATGAAAAGGTACCTCCAACCATAGGAGAAACTACCCAGCTGATAACTATGGTGCCGATTTTCGGCCAATTCACCGCATCCATACCGATACCAACCATCGCAAACCCTACAATAGCACCGATGATACTATGCGTAGTGGAGACAGGCCAGCCCATCCAACTGGCGACAGTCAACCAAAGCGCTGCGGCAAGTAGAGCTGAAAGCATTCCCCAGACGAGAATTTCAGGATTCCCTAGAATTGGGGTTGGGTCAATGATTCCCTTTCTGATAGTTTTGGTGACATTACCTCCGGCAATAAAAGCACCCGAAAATTCAAAAATAGCAGCAATGATAATCGCCTGCTTGATGCTGATTGCTCCGGACCCAACGGAAGTTCCCATTGCATTGGCAACATCATTGGCCCCAATCCCCCAAGTCATGTAAAGACCAAGCACTATTGCCAGCATAATGAAAACAGAACCGTACTCAAAAAGCATGTGAATCCTTGGTCTTATATATGAAAAAATAGCGTATGTTTTCAGTTTAATTATGAGCAATCATCAAACGTAACCGGCTACCAGTTTTTTTAGAATAATCTGCTAGATCACCGATCCATTCGAAAACCTCATACCAGAAAAAAACATCTACAGGTTTCATTTTGTCTTCTACCTCAAACATTTTATGTACAAGCGCATCTTCCAAATCGTCTGCTTCAGTTTCCGCAATTGAAACCCGATCAATCATTTCCATTAATTTTTTAATTCCATGCTGTCCAAATCCCGACTCAAGAACGTCCTCAAATTCTCGTGAAAGGTCCTGAGCCATATAACAAACGCTTTGTGCTTTTTCTACAAACTGAACAACTTCCTTACAAAGTTCTTCCGGCAGGCTCATTCTTCTCAAGTTTAATAAATTTACAATGTCCTGTGCCACATCCGCAATTGTATCCTGCATATCAAGCATTTCCAATAAATCACGTCGATTTATCGGCATGAAAATACTTCGGGGGAGATGATTACGAACTTCGTTTTTGATTTTATCTGCTTCTTCTTCAGCTTCTGAAATTTGTTGTTGAAGTTCTTCAACTTTTGAAAAATTCTTCTCGTGGAGTGCTTCAAAAAATTCTTTCAGAGGAGCAATACTTTCGATCACTTTGTCCATGTGATCTCGCATTGGTTTAAAAGGTGACTTGGCAAACATTGAACTGATATTGATCATAAAATCTCCCTATAGTACAATGTTTGAGTTTGCAAAATGCTAAATCCCGATTTCTTACGTTTATTTGAAATTAGTTGTTTTGTAAGATTTGATCTTCGCGGGCTTCTTCCAAATCTGAATGTATCATTTCTTTGATTATTTGCTGTAAATCACAAGTTGGCTGCCAGCCCAGCATTTCTCTGGCCTTGCTTGCGTCACCGATCAAAATGTCAACTTCAGTTGGTCGAAAATAAGCTGGATCAACTGAGACTATGGTTTTTCCACTTTTAACATCGCGTCCTGTTTCATCAATCCCACTTCCTGACCATTCAAGTGTGATTCCAACTTCAGCAAAAGAGCGTTCAACAAATTCACGGATTGTAGTTGATACTCCGGTAGCAAGCACAAAATCTTCCGGTTTTTCCTGTTGCAGCATTCTCCACATACCATCCACAAAATCGCTGGCATGTCCCCAGTCCCGTTTTGCGTTGAGGTTACCTAGATAGAGTTTCTCCTGTGTCCCCAATGAAATCCTCGCAACTGCTCGGGTTATTTTTCGGGTCACAAATGTTTCTCCTCTGACAGGTGACTCATGGTTGAATAGTATACCGTTGCAGGCAAAAACATTATAAGCTTCGCGGTAATTGATCGTGATCCAGTATCCATAAAGTTTGGCTACAGCATAAGGTGAACGCGGATAGAATGAGGTATTTTCATTTTGAGGAATTTCCTGTACCATACCGTAAAGTTCACTGGTAGAGGCTTGATAAAACTTGGTTTTATCAACCATGTTCAAAAGCCGGATCGCTTCTAAAATTCTTAATGTACCAATACCATCTGCATTTGCAGTATATTCCGGTGTTTCAAAAGAAACCTGAACATGACTTTGAGCTGCCAGATTGTATATCTCATCTGGTTGTACCATCTGAATTATTCTGATCAGATTAGTGGAATCTGTTAAGTCACCGTGATGTAGAAAAAATTTTTTTTCTTTAACGTGTGGATCCTGATACAAATGATCAATACGTCCTGTATTAAAACTCGATGAACGTCTTTTTAGACCATGAACTATATAATTTTTTTTCAGCAAAAGTTCTGCTAGGTAAGCTCCATCCTGACCGGTTATTCCGGTTATAAATGCTACTTTTTTCATTTTTAATTTTTCATTCCACTTATTTTTAGTTACGTCTAAATACTTTTAAATAAGGTAATTAGAAAAAAAATTATTCTTTCACAATTCGTATTTTGAACAGAATCAAAATTTGAATTAATACTCGAAATTCTTTTTAACTCCTCTTCTTGTTCGCTATGGGAACCAGTACTAAGCTCACTTTGTAGAAACTTTCGATATGTAATTAAGATTTTGAATCGGATGCAAGTTCTTCATCATGAACATTTTTCAGGGCTTGGCCGACTCGATCCAAACCAATTTTTAGTTCATCTTCAGAAATATTAAGCGGTGGTAAAAACCGAAGCACATCAGGCCCTGCGGTCAATACCAATACCCCTTGTTGCTGACAGGCGTTGACAAAGTCCGATGCTTTATTTTTCCAAGCTTTTGATAGCACCGCTCCGATCATCATTCCTCGTCCGCGGATATTTTCAAACAAATTCAATTCGTCGTTTATAGAATCGAGGTGTTTTCTGATAAATTTCCCTTTTTCCAACACTCCAGAAAGCATTTTTGGAGTGTTAATTTTTCTTAACGCAGCTCCTGCAACCTCTGTTACAATCGGGTTGCCACCGAAAGTAGTTCCGTGGTCACCCGGTTTAAAGCATTGCGCAATTTTTTCTGTACATAGCATCGCACCTATTGGTAGCCCCCCACCGAGTGCCTTAGCCATAGTCACAATGTCCGGAATCAGTTTCTGCTCATAAATTTCCGGCGTCTCTTTAGTTTTCGGAGATAGCTCTGCTTCGCTTTCTTCCCACTGGTAACCGAATAATTTTCCTGTACGTCCCATCCCACTTTGAATTTCATCAAAAATCAAGAGCGCATTATGTTGATTACAAAGTTTTCTTAAATGCAGTAAAAATCCAGGTTTTGCAGGATTAACTCCGCCTTCTCCCTGAATCGGTTCAACCATGACAGCGCATGTATTTGCACCTATCATTGTCGTTGCAGCCTCAAAATCATTAAACTGACAGTAACGAAAACCTTCCGGAAGCGGTTCGAATCCTTGCTGATATTTAGGTTGAGCGGTTGCAGTAACGGTGGCGAGTGTACGTCCGTGAAACGAGCCTTCAAAAGTCAATATCTCTCTTTTTTTTGGTTGGTAGAACAGACTAGATGATTTGCGTGCAAGTTTAATTGCAGCCTCATTCGCCTCAGCTCCGGAGTTACAGAAAAAAACACGGTCAGCAAATGTCGCTTCCACCAGGTTTTCAGCAAGTTTTATGGCGGGTTCTGTTAAATATAAATTTGTAGTATGCCATAGTTTACCAGATTGCTCGGTTAACGCATGCAATAATTCAGGATCCTGGTGTCCTAAACTGTTTACAGAAATTCCTGCGCCTAAATCTATGTACTCTTGACCGTCTCTATCCCAGACTTTTGCTCCCTGACTTCTGCACAATATTAAGCTTGGCGCATAGGTTGGTAAGAACACTCGTTGCGCAGTTGCTAACATGTCTGCAGTTGTCTGGGATTTATGTACATCTAATTCATTATTTTGAAAACTCTGCGCATCACTTTCAGTTGAATCTGCTGTTTTAGTTGAAGAAAAATTATCAGATACGGCATCACCTAAATTCAATAATCGTTCACGGTTTTCCATGCAGAATTCAACAAATCCCTGTTCACTGACTGCGAGCCTAATCATTCTCGGCAGTGCCTGATATAAACGCCGAAAAGCACCCTTCATAACAGTCTTATTTTGGAAAGCATTTTTTGGCAGCGGTCCTAGTTTTTCCTTAATCAATTTTTGGATGCGAGGTAGTTGATCTTCCAGCAGCATTAGGTTTCTTTCAAAGTCTGTTTCCTTTTTTTCATCTGAACTGCATAAGTGTGTTCATGAAGTTTTATGTCTTATATCATATCATATCATATCAGATCCCATCCTAACTCATTATGTCCATTTATTCAATCATGACAAAGCATAAAACCCGGCAACTTGAACAAATTGAAACAATTCTCATCTTGTCAGCAAATTAACGGTTTGATAAAATAATTTCTGTAAAAAAATAAAATTCAAATTCAATAGTATCAAAAGTCCCATAGTTAATTTGAGCTTTGTAGAAATCTTTTAAAAATTACCATTGTTATAAAGGATAGTTTATAGTCACTAACTATAGAAAATAATAAATATATTAAACATTTAGAATAAATAGTATGTCAAATTCAATCCAAACCTTTCACCTTTTACAAGAGAGTCTTAATCGTCTCGTTTTAGGACAGGATAGGCTAATAGAACGTTTGTTAATTTCAATGTTAGCAGATGGGCATCTTCTCGTTGAGGGTGCTCCCGGACTTGCAAAAACAAGAGCCATTAAAGAATTAGGAGAAAAAATTGTTGGTGAATTTCACCGAATTCAATTTACTCCTGATTTGTTGCCTGCTGATGTGACTGGCACGGAAATTTATCGTCCACAAGAGGGTAGTTTCCATTTTCAGGCAGGTCCAGTATTTCATAATTTAGTGCTAGCTGACGAAATAAACAGAGCACCCGCTAAGGTCCAGTCAGCACTTTTGGAAGCCATGGGAGAGCGTCAGGTAACAGTGGGAGGTAAAACATATCCTCTTCCTGACTTATTTCTCGTAATGGCAACTCAAAATCCTATTGAACAGGAAGGTACTTACCCTCTTCCGGAAGCACAACTTGATCGTTTTCTGCTGCATGTATTAATCGATTATCCGTCTGTTGATAATGAGTTGGAAATAATGCGTCTTGTACGTAATGAAGCTCTTGTTGAAATAAAAGCCACATCTCGAAAAAAACCTGGGAATTCAATAAAATCAGGAGGAAAGTCAGATTCAGCAATAATATCTGCTCAAGAAATATTTGCTGCTAGAAATGACGCTTTGAATACTTACATGTCTCCGGAGATAGAGAGGTACATAGTTGAAATTATTTCAGCTACTAGAACACCAGAAAGATACAGTGATGAGTTAGCACGTCTTTTGACATGGGGGGCGAGTCCCCGGGCATCGCTGGCCCTAGATCGTTGTGCAAGGGCTCGTGCATGGTTGCGTGAACGTGATTTTGTTACTCCTGAAGATTTGCAGGATTTAACAGGAGATGTTTTGCGCCATAGAATCATCGAAAGTTATGAGGCTGAATCAGATGGGATAACTAAAGATGAGGTAATAAAAAAAATACTTTCTATAGTTCCGGTACCATAGTTTTATATATACATTAATCTATGAAGTATTTTGACCCACCCGCAATAATTCTTTTTTTTGTTGTCTCTATGGCAGGAATTCTTCAACACTTCATGTTGTTGCAGTTGAACACAGAATGGAGTTTACGTTTAGTTCAGGCAGTCCTAATAGGGTTCGGCTATGATTTGATGAACGGTGCTATTTTAGGCTTGCTGGCTCTACTTACTCCTTTGCCGATATCATATAGAAAAATACTTTTTGGAATGATTGGGACTGTTTTTCTAGGATTTATGTTTACGGATTATAATTATGTAATACTTTTCGGCACTCACCTTCCTTTTTCAAGTTATGAATATATTAATGATAGTGGTGCGTTTTGGTCTTCAGCAATCAATGTAGTGAAAAGTTTAGAATTTTTTCTATTGTTTTTATTTCCAACTGTTCTGCTAATCCTTCTACTTAGAATTTTTGGTAAGGAAAAAGTATCTTTTAGATCAGGATTTATACGCAGGACAATTAGTCTATTAATACTGTTTTTAATTGGTGGAGCAGCTGCAAGTTACAGCAATTCATATGTTTCGAAAAACATGGAAAATCCCCTCACATCGGCAGCATTGCAATATTTTTATTTAACGAAAGATCGTGAACCTGAAGAAAAAATTTTACGCCCAGTAAAATCTTTAAGTATAGTAAAAACACTTGTGCCAGGGGTGATGCCATACGAAGAAAAATGGAGTGAGTATCCTCTTGTACGAATCAGAGAATCAAATAGCTGTACTAGTCATAAACGTTCTAAACTCTCAAAGAAACTATGTCAAACAAATAAAAGGCCTAATATCCTAATCATTTTGTTGGAGTCATTTCGGGCTGCTGAAATTGGGGTTTACGGTAGTAAACTAAGATTAACTCCAGAGTTTGATCGTTTGTCAAAACAGGGGGTTATCTTTAAAAATTTTTACGCAAACGGTTTCCAAACTCGGCATGGCCTGGTAGCAACGTATTGTTCATTATTTCCAAATTATGGTGCTGCAGTGATGAAACGTTACGCCAGGAATAATTTCTTGTGTCTCCCTGAAGTACTTAAAAATTTGGGTTATTCCACATCCTGGGTATATGGGTCTGATGCAAACTTTGACGGTCAGTCTACTTTTTTACCAAAAATAGGTTTTGAGAAAATAATTGATGAATTTGATTATTCTGATTCAGCTGTATCACTGGGGTGGGGCTTATCGGATGAAGAGTTGTTTAAGAAATGGGTCAGTGTTTTGGACAATGAAAAACAGCCTTTTTTTTCATCAGCTTTAACCATTACAAACCATCATCCATTTGAAGTCCCGGATGAATACAAACTTCACCAAGGCGAGTCGGTAAAAGACCGTTTCCGAGAAGCTGTTTATTATACTGACGCTATGTTAGGAAAATTTATAAGTCAAATTTCCAAAAAACCATGGTTTAAAAACACGTTTATTATCATTACAGCAGATACTTCCAGTTTTCAACCATCAGAGGGAGGCTCCAACAACTTTGAGGAGTTTGTTAAAATTCGATCACAAGTTCCTTTATTGATATTATCTGGTGAGTCGATAAGTATAGGAAAAAGTGATCGGAGTATGGTTATTACTCAACCAGCAAGTCAAGTCGAATTGGCTCCAACTATTTTGGATCTTTTAGCTGAAAAAATAACGGTACCATGGGTTGGGCGTTCCTTATTGGCCCCAATGATTGATTCATTGCCTGATATCCCCTTAAGGGCCTATACAAATAGGCCAGGAGCTTATTGGGGAGTGATTGGAGAAAAAAACCGTTATTTTCAGGAGAATAATAAAATAGATCATTATTTTGGAAGTAAAAATAAAAATAATTCTGTTTTGCTGAAAGAGGATGGATCCTCATGGCATAAGATTATTCGTTGGGTTTTGCAGGAAAATCTAGTTTGGCCTGAAAAAAAAATATGAAACGTCAATTAAGTAAGAATGGTATTTGGCTGGGTAAAATGGAACTCCCAGATTTGGTCCAGCTCGTAAATAAAAAATCAACATCAGCGTCTCTTCAAAGCGCGGGTATACTTGGCGGTCCATATTTGACGAAACTCAAGGGAAGAGGGATGGAATTTGCCGAAGCAAGGCCTTATCAACCAGGAGACGATGTTCGTCATATAGACTGGCGGGTGACAGCACGAACTGGCAGGACACATACGAAATTGTTTAGAGAGGAACGAGAACGTCCTGTGATGCTAGTTCTCGATCAGTCACTGCCGATGTTTTTTGGATCACGCCATAGGTTAAAGTCTGTGCAGGCTGCCCATATTGCAGCCTTGCTTGGATGGCGGGCATTACTAAGAGGAGATAGAGTAGGTGGAGTATTGTTTTCAGAAAAGATGCACCGTGAATTTAGACCAAGAGCTGACAGACGACATTATTTGCGTTTACTGTCAAATATAATGACCGAACATAATCTTGTTGTAGGAAGGATGAACGATAGTTTATGGAGTTTCAATACCAAATGTTTGTTTGCAGAAGCCTTGAGGCGGGTAAGGCACGTAGTTCAGCCAGGAAGTTTAGTTTATATTTTCAGCGATTTTTCAGGATTTGATGCAGAATGCAGGAAGCATCTTTTTCAAATTTCCAAACAAAACCAGGTGCAAGCTTATTTGATTACTGATCCTCTGGAAAAAGAACCTCCAACTTCTGGACGTTTCGCTATGAGCAATGGGAAAAAAACTGCTTGGGTTAATGCAGGAAATGCAAAAACTCGTCAAATTTATAATAACACTTTTGATCAGCTACTTGAGGAAATTTGCTCAGAATTTAGACATTGCAGAGTTGATTTAACGATTCTTAGTACTGAGGAAAATATCTTAGCTGTATAAAATTAGAAAAACAAAGAATTCGAATAAATAATCAGTGAATGCCTAGCATATTCTGATGATTTGACAGTTATTTACTAATAAACATCCTTAAAATGACAACAGTTAATCCTCTCACAAATTTGAAAGACATCCACCTCCCTCCTGCTATTTCTTGGTGGCCACCTGCTCCAGGATGGTGGATATTGGCAGTGCTCTTTATTTTGATTTCTGTTTTCATAGTTTGTTGGCTTCTTCGAAGTTACCAACGAAGAAGACCTAGAATTGAAGCATTACAGCTATTAAAAGATTTGAAGTCTCAATATAAGAATTCTCACTCAGCATTATCAACACTGAGAGCATTGTCTCAGTTGCTCAGACGAACGGCATTGAGTTTATCTAAGCATGAAGAAGTTGCTTCTATGCAAGGTCTAGAGTGGTTACAATTTCTTGATAAAACTGGACAAACTACTGAATTCACAAGAGGTGTTGGTAATATATTTGGGGAAGATCTTTTTAGGTCAGAGCCTGACTTCGATTTAGAAGTTTTGTTCCCATTGGTAGGTAAATGGGTAAAGAAATGTCCGTATCAGTCTTGAACAGATAATTGCAATGTTATTCTTTGAAAATGGAGTATTTGAATTTATTTGGCCATGGTGTGCATTGTTTTGGCCCTTACCTGTTTTAATTAGATTAATGACTCCACTTGAACGTTCAGTTCAGGCACTTCGTGTGCCTTTTTTTCAAAGAATAGCATCTTTACCACAAACAGGTTTAACAGCAGAAAAAAATACCAAATCCTTGATTATCGCAGGATTGGCATGGAGTTTAATTGTCATTGCTGCAATGCGACCGCAGTGGGTAGGTGATCCTGTGGAACTTCCGGTTTCGGGTCGAAGTGTTATGTTGGCAGTTGATCTCTCAGGAAGTATGAAAGAAAAAGATTTGCAGTTGGGTGGAGAAGCTGTGTCCAGGCTTGCAGTTGTTAAATCGGTTTTGCATCCTTTCATAGAACGTCGAAAGGGGGATCGACTGGGGTTGATTTTGTTTGGAGATCAAGCATATCTACAAACGCCACTGACTTTTGATCGTAAAACTTTATGGCAAATGCTTAAAGAATCTGAATTGGGAATAGCAGGAGAAAGAACTGCAATTGGAAATGCGATAGGACTAGCTGTAAAAAGGATGAAAGACCTTCCGGATACCGAGAAAGTTTTAGTCCTTCTTACTGATGGTCAAAACACTGCGGGAGATGTTTCACCAGAGGATGCGGGGCTTATGGCAAAAGAGACCGGTATGAGGATTCATACCATAGGTGTAGGCGCAGATGAAGCTTGGGTGAGAACTTTCTTTGGAAAACAAAAAATAAATCCCTCGGCTGAACTTGATGAGGCAATGCTGCAGGAATTGTCGAACAGCACAGGCGGTAGTTATTTTCGGGCTCGGAGTACAGAAGAACTTGAAAAAATTTATGCTTTAATTGACGAAATTGAACCTATAGAAAAAGAAAAAGAAGTCTATCGACCGCGAAAGGCTTTGTTTATTTGGCCACTTGGTTTTGTAGTTTTAATTCTTGGGATGTGGTTAGCGACTTTCATGTTACTTAATAAGTCTATTTGAGAAATAATTAAATATTTTATTTGAACAATTTTGTTGACTGAATTTAATTTTTTGCGCCCGTTGTGGCTATTGTTAATACCATTTGCTTGGTGGCTAGTTTTCCGATTGCATGGGAAATGGTGGAGTACTACAAGCTGGGATAAGATTGTAGAACCGCATTTGTTTAATTTTTTGGCTACAAGACCGGAAAATCAAAGAGCAAGTATTCTACCATGGACTATGTGTTTTATAGGGACCTTGCTTTTGCTGGCTTTGGCAGGTCCTGTTTGGAAAAAAATTCCACAACCACTGTTACAAAAAACACAGGCAAGAGTATTTGTTCTAGATTTGTCTTTTTCTATGTTGGCGACTGATATAAAGCCGACTCGATTAGATAGAGCTCGTTTCAAAATGGAGGATATATTAAAACGCTTTGTTGAGGGAGAAACGGCACTAATTGTATATGCAGGAGAAGCATTTGTAATTAGTCCTCTAACTCATGATCCAGCTACAATTGCAGCTCTCCTTCCTGGCTTGCAACCAAATATTATGCCTGTTCCAGGAAGTCGTGCAGCAGATGCCATTCAATTGGCCGCAGACTTACTAAGCCGCAGCAAAGGAGGAGGAGGGCATATTATATGGATTACAGATGGGGTTGAAGGACATGAATTATCTGCAATTGAAAACATGACAGATCAGAATCGTTTGTCTATTTTAGCCGTTGGGACTGAATCCGGCTCACCGGTTTCTTTGTCAGGAGGTGGTTTTATAAAAGATAAAAATGGAGCTATAGTAATTCCAAAACTAAATTCACAACCACTAAAAAAACTTGCAGATGAAAAGCAGGGTTTGTTCACCGAATTAAGTATTGATGACTGGGATGTGGAACGCATAATTAGTGCGGAAACAGCTTTTACGGGCTTTATAGAAGACGAAAAGCGGAGGAGCTCAGATAAATGGAATGAAGAAGGACCATGGTTGCTACTAATCGTTTTACCTTTAGCGGCATATTTATTTCGAAGGGGGCTATTGTTATCATGCATTATGTTCGTTTTATTTGGAGTATTGGGATTGCCAAATTCAGCGGAAGCTTTTGGTTGGAAGGATTTATGGTTGAGAACTGACCAGCAGGCAGAAAAATTATTTAATGATGGTGATACAAAGAATGCGGCTCAACTTTTTGAAAATCCTGAATGGAAAGGTGCATCGGCTTATCGTACAGGTGATTATGAAAAGGCAATTGAAGAATTCTCACGAAATGGGAGTCCTCTTGCAAATTTCAATTTGGGGAATTCTATGGCTTTTGCAGGTCGTTTAAAGGACGCTCTTGATGCATATGATAAGGTTTTGGTTGAAAATCCGCAACATGAAGATGCTAAGTTCAACCGTGATTTGATAGAAAAGTTATTGAGAGAACAACAAAAGAAACAACAAAATGAACAATCAGATAAAGGAAATGAAAATGAGCAGCAAAAGAATAAAAATGATCAGAAAAATGATTCTCCAAAGTCTGAAGCTGAAAAAAATGAAAAGTCCACTCAGGAATATCCAGCAGACAAGAATGATTCGGGCGATCCTCAATCTATAGAGGAAGAAAATAATAATAAAAGAGAGTCAAATGAAGATAAAGAAAATTTAAAAGAGAATGTTGAATCAACCAAGGCTAATAAAAATGAGAGTGAGCAGAAATTAAATAAAGAATTTGAAGAAAAGAATATTTCTTCAGCAGGTGAAAATGAATTAACTCAGGAGCAGCAAAATAGACAACAGGCTCTGGAACAATGGCTCAGGAAAATCCCTGATGACCCTGGAAGATTATTACGTAATAAAATGCATCGCG
Organism: Pseudomonadota bacterium; assembly: GCA_004213175.1. Taxonomy (GTDB): domain Bacteria; phylum SAR324; class SAR324; order SAR324; family NAC60-12; genus Arctic96AD-7. The sequence goes on from SHAT01000023.1 coordinate 28,121, forward strand.
AATATCAACGTCGGGGCAAAAAACAAACACTGAATGAACATTACTGGTAAAAGATGAGGAAATCAGTACTTTTAGGAATTTTGATGATTTATACAAACCTCAGCCTGGCTGATGTTTCAGCTTGGGTTGATAAAAATCCTGTTGTAGTCGGTGAAATGTTCAACTTTCACATAGAGGCAAAAAATGTGGATGAACCCGAGGAACCTGATTTATCTGGAATCCGCAGTCTACAAGTTATTAATAGAAGTATGCAAAATCAAACGTCGATTGTTGGGACTTCTATCACACGTACTGTGAAATGGACATATGTAATGCTTGCACCTTCTTCTGGAAATTATCTAATTCCTGCTTTGCAGGTTGGAAATGAAGCAACCTCACCTATTATCTTGAAGGCAGTGGAATCCAGTCAAAATACTAACAATCAAAGTGTACGTTTAGAAGTAGATGTGTCACCCAAAAATGTATATCCGCAACAGCAGGTACTCATCCGCTTACGGGTTATTAGAACAGGATTAGAACTCGAAAATGAATCCTTGACGCCATTTGCAATTGATGGGACACAAATTGAAAAGTTGAATCAAAAGTCTTTCAGTAATGTGAAAAACGGAAAAAGACAATTGATAACAGAAATTTCTTACGTCCTGCTTCCAGATAAAAGTGGTACAATTTTATTGCCGCAGGTTCGCTATCAGGGGGACGAAATACTCGGTGGGAATTCACAAAGTAAATTTGGAAATTTTGGTAATTTTTTTCAGCAGCGTGGTCGTCGTATTTTTAGCAACAGTGAAGCACAAACAATTAAGGTTAAGGAATTACCTTCCGGATTCAAAGGTTGGTGGTTGCCTGCAACTAAGTTAGAGTTAGAAGAAAAATGGCTGCCTGAAAATTTAGAGTTCAGGGTGGGTGAACCAGTAACTCGGATACTTACAGTTCGTGCAAAAGGAGTTTTTGGCAATCAAATACCAGAATTATCTTTTGAGATCCCGGACAAAATGAAAGCATATGCAGATCAGCCATTAATTGAAACGGACAAAACTAAAGACGGACTTGAAGGCTCACGCGTTGAAAAATGGGCGATTATACCTGGAAGATCTGGAACAATAAAGCTACCAGAAGTTTCAGTTTATTGGTGGGACGTTCAACAAGATAAAACCAGGATTGCTGTTATTCCAGCAAAAATGATTGAGGTACTTCCAGCTAATAATGAAATCCCTGATTCTCTTGTCAACCAAGATAAATTAACTGAAAAAGATAAGGATACAGTTTTAGTTTCTGAAAAACCAATTTCCACCACGGACAATCAATCTGCTTTTTGGAAGGCATTAGCCATTGTATTTGCTATACTCTGGAGCGCGACAATACTGTTGTGGTTATTGTATAAAAATAAGAACGCCGCTAAAGATATTGAAAATGTTGCAAATAATAAGCGAAATCAAGCTCATTCGATAAAATCTGCAACTAAAAATGTGGAAAATGCACTCATTACTGGTGAAGCGGAAATTATTCAAGATGCTCTTTTAAAATGGGCTGGTTCACTTTGGAGTGAAAATCCACCTCTTGGAATTGAACAAATTGGAGAAAGAATTCCGGAATTAAAAAATGGTATCAAATCGCTAAATTCTTTACTATATGGAAATCAAGACAAAGAAGATTCACTGGAAGACTTACAAAAAAAATTCTGCAGACTGTCTCTTACAGCTAAAAAAAATGATGAGAATATCAGATATTCACAGCTAACACCTATGTATCCGGAGTCAAAATGATTGAATATTTGATTGAGTATTTAAGTAAGTTAGTGAATGAAAATATTTTTCAGTTAGGATTTTCAGAAGCTGCAGTTGAAGCTATAGTCCGTAGCAGTATGATTATAGTTGTACTCTGTTTAAGTTGGTTTGTTTACAAAATCGTACAGGGTCCTCTAAATAGATCTTTGGAACGTTTGTCAAGTATTACTAATCAGCAGTGGGACAATGTTTTAGTAGAAAAACATGTCTTTCAACGTTTGCTGAATTTCGTTCCATTGATACTGATATATTTATTGACTTCACCAATTTTAGAAGGAACAGAGCTACTTGGGTTAAGTCAAACATTGATCAACATTTTATTGCTAGTTGCAGCAATGATGGCAATTGATGCTCTGTTGAGTGCAATGTTGACCATTTATGAAAGTTCATCTGTATCAAATGAAATCTCAATCACTCCTTTTATACAAGTTCTGAAGCTAGTACTTTACTTTGTGAGCGGTATTTTATTCTTATCAATTCTGTTGCAAAAAACCCCCCTATATTTCTTAAGTGGATTGGGCGCTTTGACAGCTGTGCTGATGTTTGTATTTAAAGATATTTTAATGGGATTTATTGCAGGGATTCAGTTGATTGGGAACAAAATGGTGGCTCCAAAAGACTGGATAGAAATGCCAAAATATGGTGCAGATGGTGACGTAATTGAAATTACTCTCACTACTGTGAAAGTACAAAATTTTGACAATACTATTACCACCATTCCAACATATGCACTGATAAATGAGTCATTTAAAAACTGGCGGAATATGAATTTGTCAGGCGGTAGAAGAATCAAAAGACATGTTAACATAGACCTCAGCAGTATTAAGTTTTGTGATGATGAAATGTTAGTCAGATTTACTAAGATCAAGCTTATCGCAAAATCTATTCAAGAAAGACAATTAGAAATTAGAACATATAATGAGGAAAATGAAGTTGATGAAAGTATGGTTGTAAACGGAAGACGATTGACAAATATTGGTGTATTTAGAGCCTATGTCGAATCCTATCTCAGGCAGCATCCACTGATTAGTAATAAAATGACATTTCTTGTCCGGCAACTTTCACCGCGGGAAAATGGCCTGCCAATTGAAATATATGTCTTTTGTAAAGAAACGAATTGGAATATTTATGAATCAGTTCAAGCTGATATTTTTGACCATATATTGGCCGTTGTTCCTGAATTTGATTTGAAAGTTTTTCAAGAACCTTCAGGAAGCGATTTTCAAAATATTAATAATTTATAATATAATAACATTATGTA
>SHAT01000024.1 GCA_004213175.1 Pseudomonadota bacterium
CACCTCCGCAGATACCATGAATAACACCAGAAGCGTATGCATCGTGATAGCCCCAATCAGTAACCATCCATCCACCTGCGCTCCATCCCCATGCTGCATCAATCATCCAAGTTACTGAACCAACTAAAACGGCCAGAATGAGGAAAGCACCTGTGCGAATTCTTTCAATCACTGCACCGGAAACAATTGAGGCTGCAGTCCATGAAAATAGAAGGAACGCGGCCCAGAATACACCCATTATGTGATCGCCAAAGTTCGACCCCATAGTTGCATCCCAAGGCAACCCGGTAGAACCTCCAGCAAAGTCACCGAAAGGTCCTTGAGCCGCAAAGTAAATCCAAAAACCGAACAAAAACATGGTGACAGTCACCATAGGGATCAGCATTGCGTTCTTCATCAAGGTATGTATTTGGTTCTTTGCTCTTGATATACTGACTTCATATAAGCAGAAACCAACATGAATCAGGAACATCAAAGGTACTGTTATCCAGTAATAAAACTCTACAAATATTTCGTTAAGTGCAGAGATTTCAACTGTCATATCATAACCCATTTTACCTCCATAATTACATTCAATTAAATCACACAGACAGTAACATAAACAAAAATCACCTAAAAATTACGGTCGCGTTCCTTAAAATGCCGCACTGAATTGTGAAGCTCGTGCAAAAATACAGAAATATTAGGACCATGTCAAGAAATTTATAAAATAACTTGACATGTAGTTACTAAACTGTAGAATCCGGATTAATCTACTTGAGATGGTCTCTGGTAGGTTCTTTACGGAGTGGAAAATGAATCAGTGTTATTTTAGTCTTTGAATTCTAGGTGCCCTCCGAATCACTTCCATATAAATTTAGGAGGAATATGTTTTCTATAAAGAAAACAGCGATGGCTGTCGGGTTAGCTGCGGTTTTGGTGATAGGTCCTAGTTCAATAAACGCAGCAGATAGTAAGAGACCCATAATAATTCCGACACATAATTGGTCAAGCCAAGTTGTTATGGCCTATGTGATTGGTGGAATATTTGAGAGTATTGGTAACAGAGTAGCATATACACCATCTGATTCTCAGGCTGTTTATGAGTCTATTCGTCTTGGTGATGTGACTATATCACATGAAGTTTGGCAATCTGCATTTGGTGCATCATTTGATAAAGCTCGTGACAAAGGTGGTTTGCTAGATTGGGGAGACCATGAAGCTAGGACTTTAGAAGATATGGGTTACCCAAATTGGGTAGCAGAACTCTGCCCAGGTCTACCAAATTGGGAAGCTTTAAAATCTCCAGACTGTGCAAAGAACTTTGTAACTCCTGACTCAGGAGGGAAAGGTCGTTGGCTTGAGGGTCCTCAAAGTTGGCATCAAGATTTAATGCCTCAGCGTCTAGAAGCCCTTGGACTAGGTGACCTATGGATGGTTAAGTTTGCTGGTGGTGCCGATGCACTGTGGGCAGAATTAGCAGCAGCTAAAAAAGAAGGAAGAGGAACAATCATCTTCAACTGGACACCAAACTTTACAGATGGTGCGGGATTTACATTTATTAAATTTCCTCCATACTATGATGGTTGCAGACCAGCAGATGGTGGTGATGGAAAATGTGGTTCACCTGATGGTTATTTGAAAAAAGCTGTGAATGCTAAATTTCCTAAAACTCATCCACATGCAGCTAGGATCTTCAAAAAGTTGTCATTTACAACAGGTCAAATTGGTGCAATGGCAGCTTTAGTTGATACTGACAAAATGTCTCATGCAGACGCTGCAAAAAAATGGCTGGCTGACAACAAGAATGTTTGGGAACCGTGGACCAAGTAACAGTTTTCAAGTAAATTTATACAAATTATAAATCCTCTCTGGCTTTTGAGTCAGGGGGGATTTTTTTTTAGATCAAAATAGTGCAATGTATCACAAGAATTTATATCCCCCACACCAGCAAATTTTATGTAAAAGTGGGGAATTTCAATGGCAGGATTTAAATGCAGTACGTACGAAATTTTGTGTACTAGGATTATGGACATGAAAACACTGTTTCTATATGTATCTTTAGGTTTGATCCTTTGCAATACAGGTTTTGCACGTTCAACTGGATGTACTGAAGGAGACTGTGACAACGGAAACGGGACTTGGACTTATACAGACCTAACCACATATGTGGGCGAGTGGCGTAATGGCAAAAAACATGGAAAAGGGACTGTTACTTGGCCAAACGGATACATATACGTGGGAGAGTTTCGAAATAGTAAATGGCATGGACAAGGAACTTTGACTTTTCCAGATGGAGCCACATACTTGGGTGAGTGGCGTGATGGTAACATGAATGGACAAGGAACTTTTACTTTGGCAAGCGGAACAGTTAAAAAAGGCATCTGGAAAGACGGCGAATTAGCTGAGCCGAATTAGATAGAACAATGTTATTAGAAATTAATTCAAAAAAATACAAAGAAACTCCTGAAGGCTTTAAAAAAATAGTAGGCCTTGTTGGTTTAACAGCAGCAATAATTATTATATTTTTGATTTTGGACATTTTTTTTGGAGGTAGTGATAAGACTTTAGTGAGTGATAAGACTGTAGAGAGTGATAAGACTATAGAGAGTGATAAGATTTCAGACAGTGTTAAAAATATCATTTCCTCACTTCCTAAAGGTAGATTAAATTTTTTTGAAAGTAGTGTTGGTCGTCAATTATCACCGAGCGAATTTGAAGCAGTTTGTAAAAATACTAAAATTGTAACCCAGCGTGCTATAATGGGAGCAAACATTACAAACTACAAAGCACAGCAATTGTATTTTGATAATGGCAATAAAATTGATAAGTATTCTGTTAAATGGGATAGCTCTTCAAAAAAATGTTTTGCAGAATATACGATAAGGGCTCTAGAAGGTACGAGTGATACAATTAAAGTTTCAGGTGAAGCCAAAGGTTTTTTAAAAACCAGTATAGACACAAGAGTATATTTTATAAAAAATTTTTAGAGCACTTAATAAATAAGGGTTTTTTTAATTTTGTAATCTATTGAATTGAAGAAATTTTATGTCTTCTACACCAGTAATTAAATGCGAGTCTGTTTATAAAATATTTGGGGCAAATGCGGGAAAAATGCTTCAAGAATCTAATGGAAATGTTGATGCCAAAACTTTTCAGGAGTCAGGCTGTATTGTAGGCGTTAACAATGCTTCTTTTGAAGTTTCAGAAGGAGAAATGCTAGTTGTAATGGGTTTATCCGGTTCTGGGAAATCAACTCTACTTCGATGTATATCTAAATTGACGGATGCTACGTCAGGAAAAATTTTTATAGAAGGTCAAGATTTATCAGCTTTAAAGAATAAAGAATTAATTGAGCTGAGGCGAAATAAAATGGGTATGGTTTTTCAAAGCTTTGCTCTCCTTCCTCATAAAACTGTTTTAGAAAACATTGCATTCCCTTTACAGATCAAAGGAATCAATGCAAAGGATTGTATTTCGAAAGCAATGGATATGGTTAAACTTGTAGGCCTTGATGGAAGAGAAAATTATTTTCCAAGAGAATTATCTGGTGGACAACAGCAAAGAGTAGGAATTGCTAGATCACTAGCTGTTGAGCCTGATATTTGGTTTTTAGATGAACCTTTTTCTGCTTTAGACCCTTTGATCAGAAAAGAAATGCAAGATGAATTTTTAAGACTGCAAGGTGTCTTAAAAAAAACGATAATGTTTATCACACATGATTTTGATGAAGCTCTCAAACTTGCAGATCGAATTGCAATAATGAAGGATGGTATAATTGAGCAATTAGATGTGCCAGCCAACATTGTATTAAACCCAGCCACAGAATATGTCAGAAAATTTACACAAGAAGTACCAAGGGAGAAGGTACTTAAGATTAAATCTGTGATGGATCCTGAAGATAGTTCGCTAGAGCTGAGTGAATTAAATGTATCAAAAGATGCTATCATTGAAGAGGTTGCTGAAAAAATTTTAAGTCAGGATAAACCTGTACCAGTTATCGATTCTAATAAAAAGACTGTAGGAATAGTGAAGCCTTCCAAAATAATTCACACGGTATTTGGTGCAAGAAAAGAGGATTCATAATTTATGGAAATTTTAAAAAAATATCCGAAATCAATACAATGGCTGTTTTTGTTAATTGTTTTTTTTACATTGTGTAACACGATAGATATACCAGAAGGCTATAAATTCATAAGGGCTCAGGCAGAACACATAAAAGACCCAAATCAAGTTGCATATAGTTTTTTGGGTGTAGAAGTTAGATATTATCCATATGATACTCTTTGGAGGTTGCCACCATTCATTGCATGGCTTCCAATTTGGCTAAATGATTCAATGGATTTTTTATTAAATGACTGGATTCCAATTGAGATTTATGACGCTGAAATTCAAGAGTATGAAACGCGTCCACTTATTCTGCAAATTACCAGAATTATTTCAGCTTCCATACTTTTTTTAATTCAGGCTTTTCGTGAAATTTTAATTGGAGGAGTTGAGACCGTTGTTGCATTTACAAGTTGGGATTGGATTGATGCAAACCCATGGGCAGAATTACCCGGACTTCCATGGACCATTGTTGCAGCTGCAGCTATTATATTGGGTTACAAACTTAATGGAAAAGGTCTTGCCATTTTTTCTGCCATTACCATGATTTATATTTCTGTTTTCGGACAGTGGGAACCATCAATGCAAACACTTTCATTTGTAATGGTTGCTGCACCAATTTCATTTTTACTTGGTATGGTTCTTGGTATTTGGGCATATAGAAGAAAAAGGGTAGAAGCAATTCTAAATCCCATCCTTAATGTGATGCAGACTATGCCTCACTATGCTTATCTGGTTCCGATAATGGTACTTTTTGGAATCGGGGATCATGCCGGAGCAATTGCAACAATAATTTTTGCAACACCGCCGATGGTGCGTTTAACATTGTTGGGTCTTAGAAAAGTTTCTCCAGAAGTTATTGAAGCTGGGAAAATGAGTGGCTGTAATGATTTCCAGCTTTTGTTTAAAGTATTAATTCCAACTGCCAGACGAGATATCTTAATTGGTGTGAACCAAGTTATCATGCAGTGTCTAGCAATGGCAGTGATTGCATCATTTATAGGTGCAAAAGGTTTAGGTTGGAATTTACTGCTGGCATTAAATCAACTTAGAATTGGTTTAGCATTAGAAGCTGGTGTTTGTATTAGCCTGATTGCAGTTCTTTTGGACAAAATGTCTCTAGCCTGGGCAAATAAACAAACAGATTATTTTGCCAACTTAACTTTTTTCCAGCGCAATAAATTCGGATTATTTTTTGTTGGTTCAGTGATCCTTGGATTAATACTTGCCTATGTTGGATCTATCATGTTCAAACAAGGTTTTAATTACTTTTATGAAGTTCCCCATAACAAAGGAATATCAACTGAAGCTTTCTGGAATGCAGGTGTTGACTGGGTATGGGATACTTTCTTTCACTCATTAAAAATATTTAATACATGGTTAATTGTAGAAGTATTACAACCAATGAGAGCTATCTATCTAAGGATGCCGATTGTTGCAACTTTTGTTTTGGTCATGGGAGCAGGTTACATAATAGGTGGAATTCGATCGGCTCTTGTAGTGGGAGGATTTACTCTGTTTATTGCACTAAGCCCATGGTGGGATAGAGCATTAGTTACAGCATATATGGCGACTTTTGGTGTAATTGTATCAGTTATAATTGGGACAATAGTAGGATCTTTGTGTGCGCAACATAATTATAGCACTAAAATTATTATAGCAATTTGCGATATTCTTCAAACATTTCCATCTTTTGTTTATTTAATTCCTGTAATGATGCTTTTTGGAGTAACTGATACATCCGTTTTAATTGCTGTAATTATTTATGCAACTATTCCTGCAACACGTTACACAGTTGAGGGGCTTCGTAGTGTTCCATCGGCATTGCATGACGCAGGTTCAATGTCAGGCGTAACTCGCTTACAAAGATTGTTTAAGATTGAATATCCTTTAGCATTTCCCCATATTATGCTTGGAATTAATCAAACAGTTGTTTTTGCATTATTTATGGTAATTATTGGAGCTATGATCGGAACAGAAGACTTGGGTCAGTATATATTAAAAGCTTTATCAGATGCTAAAGGAGGAGGTAAAGGATTGATACTAGGTCTTTGTGTTGCTTTTATCGGTTTAGCAGTTGACAATTTAATTCGTACTTGGGCTGAAAAAAGGAAAAAACATTTAGGAATCGCCTAAACTAGAATTCTTTAACGTTGAGAATTGCGGCGGGACAGTATTGGAATCAGCCATAGGAAACAAGCAAAAGTCCAGATGATACTCCCAATAGTTGAAAGATCATCTCCGCTTCGAATACCTGCCACTATAAAAAATATTCCTGAAATGATGAAACAGGTTATACCTGCTATTTCGAAATAAAAATTTTTCATTGCTTTATGTTTTTTAAGTGTTGTCATGTGCCTGAAAAGCGTTGATAGAAAAGATAAATAGCCCTGTCCAAATAAGTCCAAAGGTGACAGCATGAGTTGAAGTAAAAGGCTCATTGTAAAGGAAAACTCCAATTATGAGTTGGATAGATGGAGTCATGTAATTAATAAAACCCAGTGTTGAATAACGAAGTCGTTTCCCGGCATTTGTAAACCACAGTAATGGTAGTGCTGTGATTACGCCTGCGCCAACTAAGAAAAAAATATTCTTCCACTCTCCTCCAAAATTCTCTACACCATCTGCATTCCATACCACTATCATAATTAACGCGAAGGGAGAAAAAAGTAATGTTTCTACCAAAAGGCCCACCAATGGTTTTACTGGAATCATTTTCCGCAATAAACCATAACAAGAAAAGGTGCATGCCAACGTCAGAGCAATCCAGGGGAGTGAGTCAAACCCCCTGAGAAAATTTAAAACGCCCAAAGTAGCCATTAAAAGTGCTAAAACTTGCCAATAATTGAGGCGTTCTTTCAAAAAAATTACTCCCAATAAGACATTAAACAATGGGTTGATAAAATATCCCAAACTTGTTTCGACAATTTGATTCGTGTTTACACCATAAATATAAAAAAACCAGTTTATTCCCAAAATTACTGCAGTTCCAAGAAGCATTAAAACATATTTTGGAGTCTTAAATAAATCCCGAAATTCTGCCAAACGTTTCTGAACTGCCAGCAAGACCACTAGAAAAAGCACGGACCAAACCATTCGGTGTGCTAAAATTTCTAACGAAGGAAGGGTATCAAGAAGTTTCCAGTAAATTGGAAGAAAACCCCATGCACTAAAAGCCAACAAGGCATATCCAATTCCTATTTGTGCTTCCGTATGCTGAGATTTAATAAAATTATCCAAGTAGCATTTAATTTTCAGGATTAATGTTTAATAATACTGGATTCCGGAAAGAAAAGCGTGAACGTACTCCCCTTACCGAATTTGCTTTTCAATGAAACTGAACCTCCAAGTAATTCCATCATACTTTGCACGAGGGCAAGTCCAAGTCCTGTCCCTTTTAGTGCCCCGGAAGGGTTGACTTGATGGAACACTTCAAATATCTGTTGCTGTTGATCTATGGTAATTCCGCAGCCTGTGTCCCGAATATCAATTGAAAGGCCATTTAAATTATAAATGCAACTAACTTTGATATGACCACCAGATTCAGTAAACTTAATCGCATTTCCTAGAATATTAATCAGTACCTGCCGGATCTTTCCGGAATCAGAATAAATCTTTATTGGTTTATCAGAGAGGAAAACAAGTTCATGCTGAAGGGATTTTTCCTCAAGGAGTGGTTCCAGCCATTCCATGACATCCTGCAGTAAATTTTCAAATTGGAAATTTGTTTGTTGAACTTCCATCTGCCCTGCTTCTATTTTAGAAAGATCCAGTAAGGAGTTGATTAATTCCAATAAATGCTGCCCACTTTTTAATATTCTTCTCAGACGGTCAATTTGAAGAGCAGAAAGTTTTTCATCTCCTCCAGTTTCCAGTAAAACTTCTGTAAAACCGATTATTGCATTCAGTGGTGTTCGCAGTTCATGCGACATATTGGTCAAGTACATTCCTTTAGCACGGTTGGCTTCATCAAGTTGCCGGTTTGAAGATTCGAGTAAATCTGTACGTTCACGGATGACATTTTCCATTACCTGGAAAATTTCGGTTAGTTTTCGGACTTCATCCTCATTTTTTGAAAATTCTTCAATGCTGTCACTGGACTTGAAAGCAGGGCTGCCGATTTCACGATCTTGTTCATTTATAACCTGCTGAACATCAGTTCTCAATTGTTTCAGTGGGGCAGAGATTCTTTTTGCAAAAAATAAGGCTAAAACCAAAACCAACAACAAAACTACTGAAGCAACGATCCAAATCCAAATCCCAATTCCGTAAAAACCACGCTGCAGTTCGGTAGCTTGTTGCCGTGCAAAATCAGATTGCCAACGCACCATTATTTCTACCTGTCTGCTGATTTTTAAAACAAGCGGCCATTCTTTTGTTGACCATTCAAGCAGGGTTTCCACTGAGCGTTTCTTTTTGCTGACAGGTTTTGTTTTTTTCTGGAGGTTTTCGAGAGACAAAATCATAAGTCTTAAATCATAAAAAGTACGCCTCTCAACTGAGCGTACTCCTTCCCAAACACGGAACTTTTTATAAAGGAGACCTAATTGTTCGAAGGCGGGATGGATCCCATTAGTCCATGTAAGATCGCGTTCCTTTATAAACTTTTCGTCAGCACTTTCCAGCCATGCTATTTGTGCTCTTGTAGCGCGATGTATTGCGTTGTTAAGAGTAACCCATTTTATAGAAACAGCAGGCAGATCCAGATGTTTTTCTAATGATCTATTCTGTTCCAAAGTAAGCCAATAAAGTGCAAAAAACCCCATCAAAGTGATTGATGCACAGACCGCTACAACCAACAAAATTTTGTGACTTAAACTTTGGAACATATAACTTATGTTTTATGTCAATCCCAGTTTGTTTAATGGATGGTCCTTAAATATTTGAATCCGTCCGTAACTAAAACAGCAATCCCCAAATAAAGATTTGTTAGGATTATTTAGGTCTTTGTCATTAATAATTCTCTACGTAATGAATCATTTCCCAAGGGGTCCTTCTAAAATACAATTACTTATAGTTGACTTCTTTCCCTTGGTTAATGTGTGGGCCTAAAAATAGGAATGTAAGTGGCAAATGAAATTAACTGTATAAATCAGCAGCGAAAATTATAATTCAATCACTAAAAAATTAGAACATAAAAGCTGACCAAAATCGAGTGATTAGTCATTCTTCAGGCTAAAATGATTGTCTTCAAAATGGATCGCAGAGGAGGATTAAATACTTAGATGAAAGCTCGTTTTTACAAACATTGGAAGCTATTTCTACTGTATTTATGTAATATTACAAAAAACAAAACATCGTTCATACTTTCAATCCTTCAGCTTGAAAAATTCCTGTAAATAGGGCAATCTGCTATCATAGTATTTTTAATTTGACTTCTTTTTTTTCCTTTAAAATACTGTCAGAGCTTTAGCTCAGATATCTACTTTTAGATATTTTAACAACAAAATTTATAATTTAAATGTTAGATCAGTCCATTAATCATCGTTTTCAGGCTGCACAGGTTTTGGTACGTGATGCAGGTTTATATGCTCTTCAATGGTTTAGAAATCTTGAGAGTCTTCATACCGAGAAAAAAGGGCCACAGGATTGGGTGAGCGAGGCTGACAGAGAAGTTGAAAAGATGATTCAAAAAAGGCTGAAGTTAATGTTTCCGGAAGATGGTTTTTTTGGAGAAGAAAGCGGATTTCAACAGAAAGATTCAGAAGGACTCTGGGTTGTGGATCCTATTGATGGAACAAGCTGTTTTCTAAAGGGATTGCCATCATGGTGTGTCTCAATGGCTTATGTCGTTGAAAAAGAAATAGAGATCGGACTGATTTACGCTCCATGCACAGATGAATTGTTTGCGGCACATCGTGGGAATGGGGCAACATTAAACGGTCGTCCTATGCGTCCGAGTAAAGCAACTTTACTTTCTGAAGGTATAGTAGGTTTGGGGTATTCGCCTAAAAGCTCTATCGAGGCTACTCAAAAAGCATTTGCTTATTTATTCGAAAACGGAGGTGTATATCATGATATAGGCTCCGCTGCATTGATGATAGCTTATGTTGCTGCGGGACGTTATCTAGGATGTTATGAATATCAGATCAATTCCTGGGACTGTCTGGCAGGTATATGTATGGTTCGGGAAACGGGTGGCTGGACCAATGACTTTTTAGCCAAAGACGGTTTGCATTCCGGGAATCCAGTCCTTGCGGCAGCGCCTGATATCAAAGAATCGATGTTGAACTTATTCAGAGCAGCGGGTCATTAAATACCAGACTTCACTTTTTTAGACTCACAGATGATTCAAGCAAATATATCTTTTTGTTATAAAAATCATCAAAGGAGATGAAATGCCAAAAAAAAAAGAACCTGCGCTTGGAGCTGATTATAGCTCAAAAATGAAAAGTAGATATGCTGAAAAAGTTAAGACCTCCGCTAAAAAATACTCAAAAGCACATCGACGTGAAAATCGTGTTGTGGTAAATATGGGAGAAGAAGCTCAACAAAAATCTTTGAAAGAATTGGGTTGTCAGGGGCATTGTTTATGCGGCGCTGTGAGTTTTAACATATTTGGAGACTTGCGTCAGGTGGTCAATTGTCATTGTGGACAGTGCCTTCACACACATGGACATTATGGGGCTTACAGCTCTGTTGAAAAAAATAAATTTAAGTTTGTGAATGATGCCGGACTCAAATGGTTTCGTTCTTCCAACGAGGCGAGACGCGGTTTCTGCCAGGAATGTGGAGCAAGTCTTTTTTGGGAACGTCTTGGAGGGAGTACTATAAGTATTGCTGCAGGAATGCTAGATTTAGGTCAAGAAGTAAAAACGATTGGCCACATTTATTGCTCAGACAAACCTGCATATTATGAAATTGCAGATGATTTGCCTCAATTCCCACAATCCTCCAAGGGAAAAATTGATGGTTCGATCTAAACAGATTAATATATCTTCAATTAAAAGATGAGGCAGATTGTTTTCGTGTTAAGTATGAGGTCCAGGATATCGTCATACTCATGTCAACTAAAATTAGTACCCTGAATCATTGCTCTTAATAGAGTTGAAGGGGGTAGTTGTGAAATTTAAGGTGTAATATTTATTTAGAATCTGCTTAACCAGCTACTTGCAAAAATTCATAAGAGTATATGTTATAGACCAAGCGAGAATTTTCGGGGACATTAATATGATAGAGAATTATCACGACTATCGAACTAGCAAATTATTTAGCTTTCATGTATTAAATATTGTCATATGGTTGCTGGCACAAATTTCACAATATTAACATACAGTCACCATAACTAAAAAAGCGGTAATTATGATCAACCGCTTGCCTATATGCAGACAATAAAAAATCACGTCCACAAAAAGCTGATACCAAGATCATCAATGTTGATTTTGGAAGGTGAAAATTGGTAAGCAGTCCATCCATCATCATGAATTCGTATGGCTCGTGAATAAAAATATCTGTCCATCCTGATCTTACTTTGAAATTCTTTTGCGCCAAAGTTTCAAGTACTCTCACTGAAGTCGTTCCGATGCAAATAATTTTTTTTTTATTTTTCCAGAATTTTTTCAACTGCTCTAGAGTTTGAGTTGAGACAGAAAAAAATTCCGCATGCATTTTGTGTTGTCTTATATCTTCCACTTCAATTGAAGAAAAAGTCCCCAGTCCGACGTGCAACGTAACCTCCAGTATGTCTATTCCATGCTTGCTGATTTCTGTTAGAATTTCCGGTGTAAAGTGTAATCCCGCAGTAGGCGCAGCGATTGCCCCTGGTTCAGAAGCGAAACATGTCTGGTAACGCTCTCTGTCTTCTGCGTTTTGCAAATCATTAGCTTGACGACGTTCTATGTACGGGGGTAAAGGTGGGAGACCAAATTTTTCTAGACGATCCTTCAATAGTTCTGCTTCATCAAATGATAATAACCATTCCCCCTCTTCAAGTCTTTTTTGCGCAACTGCCCGGAGATTTCCACCGCAAAATTCAAGTAGCTCACCGGTTTTGATTCTCCCCGCCTTACGGACAATGGCTCTCCATAGACCTTCGCTTTTTTCTTCAACCAGTAACGCTTCAATTACTGCACCAGTTCGACGTTTACCTGGTAGACGGACAGACAAGACTTTGGTATTGTTAATGACAAGGCAGGACGAGTTTGGTAAGAGCGAAACTATTTCAGCAAAATTGCGATGTGAGATTTGTCCATTTTGACGTTCCAACAGGAGCATGCGAGACTGGTCACGTTTAATTGCGGGATGTTGTGCAATGAGCTTTTGTGGAAGTTCATAATCGTATGATTTTAAGAGAGAGTCGAATGAAGGCATTGAGAATTTGAAGATAATATGTCAGCTTTTAACAAAAGTAGGTATATGAAAATTTTTGTCTGATGTTTCTGCTGCTAATTTGTCTTATCCATACCTCCCATTTTTTTCACCCGTTCTTCTGGAGGAATAATCTTCGTTATTTTAGCACCAAATTTTTCATTTGTAACTACGACCTCACCTTGGGCGATTAATTTACCACTTACGAACAAATCTAGATTTTCACCAACTAATCTGTGTAATTCCAAAACAGACCCCTGACCAAGTGAAAGTAGCTCGTCGATGGTCATTTTTGCTCGTCCTACCTCAAAGGTCATGGTCAAAGGCATCTTTAGCAAAAAATTCAAATCAACACCTTCTTCATCATCTGAGGTCATGTCCACATTGGATGAGGACTGTGAAGCGGAATCTAACATTTCGTCGATGTTTTCGTCAGTGGATTCAACGGTATCACTGACTAAGGAACTCAAGTCACCACTACCGCCAAAATCTGCCGATGTAGAGTTGGTTCCATCCATCTCAGTCATCAACGAGTCCATATCCTCTTCTGGATTATCAATTTTTTCAGTTTCAGCTGTTTTAGCTTCGGGTTTTTCCTGATCTTCTTGAACTTCTTCATCTGCCATTTTTTTTCTCTATAAAAATTTTTAGACTGATTCTGTGGATTCCAGCACCCAGCATCTGCGTAATTGTACTTCTTTAAGTGCATTACAACCGGAAGGACTTTCAAAACTTTTTAACTTAAAATTAAAAGTCATTTCATCAGGTATGATATTTTGTAAATATACAGAATTCTCAGCATCGTTGAATTTGGCCATGCAGCGGAAATCATCTTCAGTTAATCTTTCTATTTTTCTGATTAGCGGTTGACAGTACCATCCTTGCGCATAGCAATAATGTTGCACATGTGCTTCAGCGACTTGTTCCAATTCTGTGAGAAAAACAGATCCACGATAGGCAACACCATATACTTGATTTATTTTACGGCTTGCTAAATAATTTGGTAACTCATCTGTACATAGGCGCCCATATGCCCGCCCAGTTGGGAAATCGATCATTGTGGGCGCAAATCTATGACCTCCAAGATGACTGCTCTCCCAGATTTCAACGTCAGTTTTTTGCTTTGAAACATGATAACGTATTTTATCTACCAGTTCCTGCCCAAACTTGGCACAGCATTTATCATGCCTCCCGTGTGTACAAATAAAAATCTGATCTACTTCAATTGGGGTAGGTAAAAAAGCTGTAGTTATTCCATCCCGAAAATAGGTTTCTAATACAGCAGTGATTTGACCAGGCAATACATTTGAATAACAGTATTTTTCAGGATAGATATAGATTTCCACTTTGTCCGGGGACATACCACTACAGTTGATTAGGCGGATGCTGATTTTTCCACTAACTTTGCTCTGTTCTTTCATCCATTTTTTTAATCCCTTCGGAAAGTCGCCTTTTGCTTCAAGTGCGTCATATTGCCAATATTTTTTTGGCCAGGTTATAAAAACAAAATGTTTGGCATATGGAGCGGTCCCCGCAATTGGTTCATTTGATTTTTTGCTCAAAATACTGCAGTAATTGAAATCGGTCATTTCTCAGTTTTTTATAGTTGTTTCGAAGGCAGTCTTTTAGGTTTTAACAAGCTCATCATAAGGTTTGTAACAGGCAACTTTATGATGAATCTCCTGTGTATTATTATCAAATCTTGCTGATGTACTAGCCTGAAAATTTTGTAGAACAGGAGAAAAATTTTTGCATTTATCTTCGACCACGGGACAACGTGAAGCGAAGACGCATCCATTTTCGTAGATGTTTTCAATATTTGAACCAGACATTATCGAGACATAATTCTTTCCAATATTTCTCTTTTTTTTTGAAGGATCAGTACTCGGCACCGCCTCCAGTAAAGCTCGTGTATATGGATGCTGAGCATGATCAAACAACGTTTGAGTTGATCCCTGCTCCACAATCCTGCCTGCATACATTACTGCAACTTTTGTTGTCATGTGTCGAACTATGTTTAGGTCATGACTGATAAACAGATAAGCCAATCCATAATTGTCACGCAGGTCCATCATTAAATTCAGTACCTGTGCCTGAACTGAAACATCAAGCGCGGAAACAGGCTCATCTGCTACAATTAAAGCCGGGCGTGTTATTAGGGCTCGGGCAATTGCAATCCGTTGTCGTTGTCCTCCGGAGAATTCATGGGGAAATTTAACCGTATCATTTGGTGAGAGTCCCACATTGGTCAACGCTTCAGCAACCATTTCGCTCCGTTTTTTAAATGTCATTTCGCCAAGCAAAGACAAAGGCTCTGCGACAATATTTTCTACACTTTGCCTTGGATCAAGTGAGCCGTAAGGATCTTGAAAAATCATTTGCAGACCACTTCTCATACGACGTAATTTTTTAGCTTTTAGTGTATGCAGAATTTCTCCCTTAAAACTAATTTTTCCAGATTGTGGGGCTTCAAGAGCCAAAACAGTGCGAGCTAAAGTAGATTTTCCACAGCCTGACTCTCCGACAATGCCGACACTTTCACCGAAATTTACAGTCAAACTCACACCATCCAGCGCACGGAAACGTTTAACTGAAGAAAATAACCGTTGGCGTGGAAGAATGTATTCCCGGACCACATTTCTAATTTTGAGTAATGAATTATCTGTATTTTCTTGATTCATATTTTTTACTCATAAGGGAAAAAACAAGTTGTGGAATGCGCCGTGCCGAGTTGGATTAACTCCGGAAACTTTGAAGAACAATTTGCCTGTGCTCGTGGACAGCGGTCAACAAAGGAACACCCTTTTGAACGTTCCCAAAACTCTGGTACACGTCCGGGTATAGTTGGCAATCTGTTTATTTGTGAATATTTAGATTGTAATCCTTTTCCAGTATTTGGAACTCTTGAATTCGGAATTGAGGAAAAAAGGCCTCTTGTGTATGGATGCACGAGTTTTTCAAAAACATTTTTTGTCGGGCCACTTTCTACAATATTTCCAGCATACATGACCAGCATTTGGTCTGTATTCTCTGCGACGATGCCTAAATTATGTGTTATCAAGATCAGAGACATGTTTTCTTCAAAAACCAACTCTGCTATCAAATCCAGAATTTGTGCTTGGATCGTAACATCCAGTGCTGTTGTCGGTTCATCAGCAATGATCAATTCTGGACCGCAGGCCATCGCAATCGCGATCACAACTCTTTGTCTCTGCCCCCCAGAAAGCTGATGCGGATAGAGAGAGCGTGAATATTTATGACTTTGCAAACCGACGCGGTCCAGCACCTTTGACGCATGTTGTTGCGACTGATGGCGGGAAAAGTTTTTGTGGAGTCTAAGACTTTCTGCAACCTGAAACCCAATCGGTAGTAGTGGATTAAGTGTACTCATTGGTTCCTGAAAAACCATGCTGATTCTGTTTCCTCTGATTTGGCACAATTCTTTTTCAGGTAAACATAGCAAATTACCCCCGAACTGAACTTCTCCGGATGCAGTCATATTGTCCGGAAGCAATCCCATGATAGCAAGGGCCATCATTGATTTTCCGCAACCTGATTCTCCGACAACTCCCAGACTTGTTCCGCGTTCAAGATTAAAATTGATATTATCCAATATATTTATAGAACCGGATTGGTGCTCTGTACTTACTGTTAAATTTTTTACTGTCAACAAACTCAAAATGGCATAGCTCCAAATGGAATTTCTTAAAGTTTCTGAATATTTTTAGGAAAAATTAAATTGATTTATTTCATAATAAATAGTTGATTTATTTTAGCAAGTTGGCAAGGTTTTTGGAAAGCATACCTTAAAAGCGTAGATTTTGCATTCAGAATTTGACCATTTTGAGTATTCTGTTATAAATTGTAATCAAAACTGAAAGAGAACAATTTTTGAGAGAGTAGGGAACATTGTTTATTTTTTTTTAAAAATCATCATAAGGTATCTTTTATGAGGTCAGCATTTCAGGTAGAATTTTTCGGTGCCGAACAATACACTCGTCTATGCAGCATCTGCAGAGGCGAATTCCCACGTTCTTCGGAATTTTTTCCTGAAGGAGGATGTAAGGATTTGATGGCCTCTTTCTGCCGAAAATGCGCAAATGCTCGGACTCAGACAAATCGTTCCTCAAAAGAAAACTCAATTATATCTTTTCTGGGGAAGAGTTGTAAAGAGTGTGGTGAAATTAAACAATTACGCGAATTTTACATGTCTTCACAATTTCATGATGGTAAAACATCAGCTTGTAAAAAATGTATTGACGAAAAACATGAAGAAAGTGAGATACGACAGCGACGGCTTGCTGGATTTGAATGGGCTGTTTATTTTATCCAGGATTCAAGAAACAAAAGAGTTAAAATAGGTTCATCTGATGATCTTGAACTTACAATATCGACCTTACAGGAAGGATCCTCAGAGACTCTTCACATTCTTGCTTATCATGACTCAGCTGGGAAAGATGCAGCTGAAATGATCGTGAATACCCTCCATTGTATGTTTCAAAATTATCATACTGGAAATGGTTGGTTTGAAATGGTGCCTTCGATCGAACAGTACATTATACTGATTCAGCACGAAGATTTTGAAAAAGCTGAGTTGCTAATTAATCCAATTGAAAATACAGAAAAAAATCCTCATCAAATTCTGCTCAAAAAGAAAGTTTAGAAGGTACGATAGTAGTTGATGGTCAAATTTTATCCAGTATCAACCGCCTCAAATGCAACCTGATATAATGCTGACAAACTTAATAAATACCTACAAAATTTTGCTGACTACAACCCTCCCCTCACCCCAAAGGTCAAAAAAGCAGGTTGATTGTTTGATTGACCGTACAGCGTCATAAGTTATAGTATTTATTCAAGATTTATTTTTCCTACCTTTGTTGAATTATCCTTGTCAGGGGATTCCTTAAACGGTTTTTGACAGGATGTTCTTTTGAACACATCAATATGATTACAAGTTCTCCTTTTTTGATCAGTTAACAATTTTGTCTAACTGCATTTACTAGAGTTTTCGTAGTTATTTATTGAGGTCTTCATCCATTGATAAATTACCCAGGAATTGTTTTGGTCAAATAAAATTATTTTTGAAACATCTCTTGACAAACTTCTTCTATCAAAGCTAGCCTAATAACTAGTTTTCACGAATAAATTTTGTGAAAAATCCACTGAAAGTTGCTCAAGGAGCATATTTCAAATTGTTAACTCTATTTCTGAGATAAAATATGACTTGGACCAAAAAATCTGTATATAGTATTATCTGGATGATTGCATCTGTCTCGATTATGGGTGTATCGTCGCTGAGTGCAAAACCTAAAGTCGCTGCTATTTATACTCTACCCGTTGAGCAGCAGTGGATAAGTCGTATCCATAAGGCTCTTAATGCGTCAAAAGCCCGGGGTGACATAGAGTATGTTTTCTCTGAAAGTGTAAAAAATACCGACTACGAACGTGTTATGCGTGAATATGCGGACAAAGGTATGGATCTTGTTGTCGGAGAAGTATTTGGTTTGGAGCGTGGAGCGCGTAAGGTCGCCAAAGATTATCCTGGGACAGCCTTTCTGATGGGCTCAAGTTTTGGTCCAACCGGACAAAACTTTTCAGTTTTTGACAATTGGATTCATGAACCTTCTTATTTGACAGGGATGATTGCTGGTGCCATGACTAAGACCAACAAAATGGGAGTCGTCGGTGGTTATCCAATTCCGGAAGTAAATCGTTTGGTTCATGCGTTCATGGACGGAGTACGTGCCGTTAATCCGGATGTTAAATTTATGGTTACTTTCATCGGCAGTTGGTATGATCCGCCTAAAGCTAAAGAGTCAGCTTTTGCCCAAATCGAACGTGGTGCTGACATTCTTTATGCAGAGCGTTTTGGGGTGTCTGATGCAGCGAAGGAAAAAGGAGTTTTGGCGATTGGCAACGTGATTAACACACAGCCGGATTACCCTGATACAGTTATAGCCTCCGCTATCTGGAACATGGAAGCCACGATTGATAGGGCCGTTTCCAAAGTTGCTTCCGGTTCTTTTGAAGCAGAAGACTACGGTCAATTTTCTTTCATGAAATATGGTGGTGGCAATCTCGCACCGTATGGAACTTTCGAATACCGAATTCCAGCAAAAGTAAAAAAACGGGTGGCTGAGAGATCACAAGAAATAAAGGATGGATTGTTCCGGGTCAATGTCAATGACGCTGAGCCGAAATCCACGATGTGATGAACGTTGTGAAGCGTTCTGAAATTGATATTTCGGAAAAGAAACCTGCTTCAGAAGTGGTGCTTCGCTTGCGGGGCATCACTAAAGTTTTTGGAAGTTTGGTCGCTAATAATGACATAAGTTTGGAATTAAAGTCTGGAGAAGTATTGGCTTTACTTGGGGAAAACGGTGCCGGTAAAACGACTTTGATGAATATCCTTTTTGGTCATTATATAGCGGATTCTGGAAGTATAGAGGTCTTTGGGCGACCCATTCAACAAGGTTCTCCGCATGCAGCCATAGAGCTGGGTATCGGCATGGTACATCAGCACTTTACTTTGGCGGACAATTTGAGTGTGCTCGACAATGTGATGCTGGGCACAGAACCGTTGTGGTGGTTTTCTTCAAATCGACGAGCAGGGCGACTCAAACTGGAACAACTCGGTGAACGTTTTGGTTTGCGGGTCAAGCCAAATGCGCGTGTAGCTGAACTTTCAATTGGTGAACGTCAACGGGTTGAAATTCTCAAAGCACTTTATCGTAACGCACAGATCCTGATTCTGGATGAACCTACAGCTGTGCTAACTCCTCAGGAGACGGATACATTTTTTGAAACACTCAAGAAACTTGTTTCAGGTGGACTTTCACTTATTTTTATTTCCCACAAAATGCAGGAAGTTTTAGCAATCAGTGACCGGGTTGCGGTTTTAAATGAAGGACGTTTAGTGTCTGAACTTAAAACCGCTGATGCTTCCGAAACAGAATTGGCTCAGTCTATGATTGGCCGTAGTATTGAACTTCCAGAGCGAAAAACGTTGAAAGCCGGAAAGCCTATTCTGAAACTTAAATCTATTACAGTCATGCCCGAGGATGGACGATCGGCTTTGAGCAGTGTGTCCCTTGATATCTGCGCCAGGGAAATTGTTGGCATCGCCGGTGTTTCCGGAAACGGCCAAAGTACAATAGCGGATTTGATCACAGGGCTGGTAGAACCACGAAGCGGTACTCTTGAACTGCATGGTGAAGTAGTTAATAATTTTTCACCCAGAAATATGCTCCAAAAAAAAGTCGGACGTATTCCCGAAGATCGCCATTCGCAAGGTTTAATCGGCGACATGACACTAGCTGAAAATAGTATCTCTGAGTGTTATCAGGATCCGCAATTCAGTTCCTACGGTTGGCAGAATAAACTCAATTGTCAGAGTTTTGCTGAAAATATTGTGAGTAAATTTGACGTGCGAGGCTATTCACCTAATTCCCCGGTGCGTTTGCTTTCTGGAGGAAACATGCAAAAACTGATTTTGGGTCGTGTCCTTTCCGGGAATCCGCAACTGATTCTGGCAAATCAACCCGGTCGAGGTCTGGATGTTGGTGCAGCGGCTTATGTTCATGAACAACTGCTTGCTGCACGAGAGAATGGTGCAGCGATTTTACTGATTTCTGAAGATTTAGAAGAGCTACTTCAGATCGCTGATCGTATTGCTGTCATCCACCGAGGACGTCTCAGTGAAAGCTATCCACGTGAATCCATCAGTATATCTCAACTTGGCCTTTTAATGACTGGTCAGCAAAAAAAGTCAATAACAAATAATCATGCAATTGAAGCAGATGCGTCTTGAACCACGAATCAGAGTTCCTTTTGTATTGGTAATATTAGCTCCGGTGGTTTCCATTGTGGCTAGTTTTGTTTTGTGTGCAGGATTAGTAGCATGGAGCGGAGCTTCGATTTTTGAAGCGTATGGACTCTTGTTGAAAGGCGCTCTCGGTTCAGGCTTTGCGCTCTCAGAAACATTTGCGAGAGCCACACCGCTTATTTTTACAGGATTGGCGGCTGCGGTTGCTTTCAAATCTCGTTTTTGGAACATTGGTGCAGAGGGTCAGTTATATGCTGGTGCGCTAATTATTACTGTTTTGGGAACTGGAATGCTGGATTTACATCCTGGATTGATTATACCCATTTTAGTTATAACTAGTGCGGTTGCTGGAGCTTTGATGCTACTTGGCCCGGTTTTGCTCAAAATTCATTTTGGTGTAGATGAGGTAGTCACCACACTCCTGCTAAATTTTATTGTACTTTTACTGGTTAGTTTGTTGTTAGAAGGACCTCTAAAGGATCCGATGGGATTGGGATGGCCGCAAGCTGAACCGGTAACGGAGGCTGCGGAACTGCCTCGGCTTTTCCAGGGTCTGCGTTTACATGCTGGACTTTTACTGGCACTTTTGTTTTCTTTTATTATGTGGATTGTGAGCATACGTACTACCCTCGGTTATGAAATGCGTGCTGTTGGTTTTAATCAAAAAGCGGCTCGCTTTGCGGGAATGCCGGTTAAACGTGTGATGATCATTACTGCATTAATTTCCGGAGGTATAGCCGGAATTGCTGGATTCAGCGAGGTTGCTGGGATGAAAGGTAATTTGACACTTGACCTCAGTCCGGGATTTGGCTACACGGGGATTGTAGTGGCAATGCTTGCACAATTGCATCCGCTAGGAGTGATAATTTCCGCATCTTTTGTGGCCAGTATATTTGTTGGAGCAGATGCCATGAGCAGATCTGCGGGAGTGCCGAGCTACATTGCGGACGTGATGGTTTCGGTTTCTCTACTGTGTATGTTGGTTTCGGTTTTGCTGGTACGTTTTAGGATTCGCTGGGGTTAAAATGGAAACAAGTATTGCTTGGTTGGAAATCTTTCTTAACGCGAGTTTTTGGGTTGCATCTGTCAGGATTGCAACACCTTTGATTTTTGGTACGCTTGGAGAAGTAATCTGTGAACGTGCCGGAGTGCTCAATTTGGGTATTGAAGGGATAATGACAATTGGTGCGATGGCTGGATGGATGGCAGTTTATCAGGGTGCGGGGCTTTGGTCAGGACTTTTTTTCGCTGCCGCCTGTGGGGGTATTTTTGGTTTGCTGCATGCAATGTTGACCGTGCCTTTGGGGCTTTCTCAACATGTAACAGGTATTGGAATTACATTGCTGGCAACGAGTCTTACCTCGTATGTTTACAGGCTGATTCTTCCGGAAGTCAATTCTCCTCCACGAATTCAGGCCTTTGAACCATTGGAAATCCCTGGGTTATCTTCAATTCCGCTCATCGGCGAAGCTCTATTCAATCAAAGCCCATTAACTTATTTTGCTTTTATTTCAGTTGTCGTCGTATCTTACGTTCTTTATCGAACACCTTTTGGCCTAGCGATACAGATGGTAGGTGAAAATCCTGCTGCCGCCGAGGCACAGGGCGTGGACGTTACGGTTATTCGAACAGTCGCGGTTGTCTGCGGAAGTGCTTTTATGGCGGTTGGAGGAGCATTTTTAACGATGTCCGCCTTTAACGCTTTCTTTTTCAACATGATAAACGGGCGTGGATGGATTTGTATTGCGTTGGTGGTTTTTGCCTCATGGCGTCCTGGAAAAGCTCTTTTGGGTGCATTTCTGTTTGCTGCGTTTGATGCATACCAGATGCGTTTACAGCAGTTGGTAGGAACAGAAATACCTTATCAAATATTCCTGATGATGCCCTATGTGCTTAGCATATTAGCATTAATTGTTATGTCCAGGCGTGTCGGTTATCCGCAAGCACTGATGATCCCTTACCGTAAAGGTGAACGTTGAGTGAATATACCAACTCTATTTTATTCTTATCATAAAAAGTTTCTGAGCGAAGTTGAAGTGAGTATTAAGAAGAGTTATCTGTTTTTAGGTCGTTCATCCTAAGACTTAAAGAGAATTATCTCAGTTTTTGATATTGACGCTTTATTTAGATTAGTCAAATTCTTGCAGATTCCAAAAATATCTTGTATCTGTGCGTTAAATTTTGTAATTATAAAGGATCGTCCAGCATCATCAATTCTTCAGATTAACTTTTTGAAGGGTGAAATTTAGGACTGAATCCCTCATTTATTATTTCCAAATAATACCTGCCCACATGGCAAAAAATATTACACCCCGCAATGAAAACTACTCCCAGTGGTATCTCGACGTAATTGCAGCGGGGCAGCTTGCAGATTATGCGCCGGTTAAGGGCTGTATGGTAATCCGTCCAACCGGGTTTGCTATTTGGGAAGCGATGCAGGCTCGTTTGGACCGCATGTTCAAAGAAACGGGCCATGTAAATGCCTCATTTCCGTTATTGATTCCAAAGCATTTTATGGAACGTGAGGCGGAACACGTTGAAGGGTTTAGTCCGGAATGTGCTGTGGTAACGCACGGAGGGGGCAAAGAACTTGAGGAACCACTTATGATACGACCAACTTCAGAGACTGTTGTCGGTCACATGTATTCCCAGTGGATTCAAAGTTATCGTGATCTTCCGGTATTGATTAATCAATGGTGTAATGTCCTACGCTGGGAAATGCGTACAAGGTTGTTTTTACGTACCTCGGAGTTTCTTTGGCAGGAAGGGCACACTGCTCATGAAACAGCAGAAGAAGCACAGGACGAAACATTACGCATGCTAGATATTTATCGTAAATTTCAGGAAGATTATTTGGCAATTCCTGTGTATACTGGACTAAAGTCAGATACAGAAAAATTTCCTGGAGCATTGGCGACCTATTCCATTGAAGCTATGATGCAGGACGGAAAAGCTCTCCAGTCAGGAACCTCACATAATTTAGGTCAAAACTTCGCAAAAGCATTTGAGATTGATTACCTTGACCGTGATAATAACCAGCAATTGGTCTGGACGACTAGTTGGGGTGTTTCAACACGTATGATCGGTGGTTTGATCATGACACACAGTGATGATGATGGTTTGATAATTCCTCCAAAAATAGCTCCCGTACAAGTTGTGATTGTACCTATTTTCAATGACGATCATGAGCGCAAAGAAACCTTTAAGTTTGCTGATTCAATTGTTGATCAACTCAAAGAAAAAATTGATAAATTACAAATAAAAATTGATACTCGCGAAAAGATGCGCCCTGCTGATAAATTCTTTCATTGGATTCAGAAGGGTATCCCTGTGAGGATTGAGGTTGGGCCGAGGGATGTGAAAAAACAATCCGCAATGGTTGCTAGGAGAGATATACGTGAGAAAAATGAGGTCTCACTTGAAAACATAACTCAACATGTCGTATCGTTGTTAGATAGGATTCAAGACAACTTATTCCAACGTGCTCTGGACTATAGGAAGGCGAATACACGCACGGCAAAAAATTATGAAGAATTTAAAGGAATTTTTTCTAATGAGGGTGGATTTGTTTTTGCACACTGGGATGGTTCAAAAGAAGTTGAAGAACAAATAAAACATGACACAAAGGCAACCATACGTTGCATCCCTCTTGAAAAATCTGAAGCAGGCAAATGTATAGTAAGCGGTGAACCTTCTCTCCAAGAGGTTCTGTTCGCAATTGCCTATTGAGAAATTGAAGATAAATCTATAATTAATCAAGATTTGTGAACAATCACATTATTGTTTCAAATGTCAGTGACGCTTCTTTTGCCCTCGGAGTTGGTTATGCACACTCCCAGAAGATTGATATTTCCGATATTATTGCGTTAAAAACATTTATTAATAATGAGTTTTGCCCAAGATTTCTTCAGGATCATGTTACTGAAGAAAATCTGGGGCATGGTTTAAAGGGCAAATCAGTTTATATTGTTTCTACTCATTCTGCGTATCATTCACGAGATGAACTTGCAATGCGAAATTACCTGATTGCTTCAGCAGCGAAGGAAAACGGAGCAAATTTTGTTGCCTTAGTTGAACCGGATTTGTTCTATTCAGCACAAGACCGAGGACCAAGAACAATGGATCATCCACAGGTTTCTGATTTTGCTTCACGCGAAAAATTTGTGGGTCAACCTTGTTCTGCGGAAATTTATGCGCAACTTTTGAGAACTTCTGGGGTTGATTCCGTAATGACGGTTCACAACCATAAACCGGATGTGATGCGTAAAATCTATGAAAGGGTAAATTCAGGAGGGAATTCACGTGGGATTCCATCTTTTCTGAATTTGGATATTGCTCCTCTAATTGCCAATTATATACTACGTTCTGGACTTGTCCGATTGTGGAATTATGGTGAACATGTAGGATTTGTTGCACCTGACGATGGCGCAGCTGAATTTGTAGCACGTGTCAGAGAACTTAGTGGTCTTCATAATTCAGTCATTGTAACTTTCAAGAAAACTCGGTATGGGCAACGTGAAGTTACTGTTGATTTAAGTGATGATGTTGAATTGTTGAAAGGTCGTGATATTTTTATTCTAGATGATATGGTTCGTACTGGAGGAACAATAGCGGCTAATATCAGTGCTATCGCCGAATCGAGTCGATGCCGTCCAGCAAATATATTTTTTTACAGTACACACGCTACCATCTCCCCTGAAGCCCGAGAAAATCTAAATTCGCCTTATCTGAATCAATTTATAACTAGCAACACAATACCTAGCGTCCTTAACAGAGATGATCAGGGAAGGCTGCGGAAAAAAATTGTGGTACTGAAAATTGAAAAATGGATTGCTAATGCAATAAGACATTGCTTGGAAGATGCACAACTCCCTGATGAAATTTATGGTATCAATTCTGTTACCCAGTCTGATGATTTTTATGAAGTTGACCTCTCTACAAAAAATCCACTACACAATAAATCCCGCGTTCAACAGTACGAATTAACAATCTAATTATGTCTCAAGACGAAAATACTCTCATCCTTGGAATAGGTGGGGTTGGCATGCATCTGGCTCAGCGTTTAGTACATGAAGGGTACCCTGTGACAGTTATTGAATCTGATCCAGATTTACTGGAAAAAGCTGCGGAGACATTAGATGCTCGCTTGATTTACGGGAATGCAATGCAGCTTTCAAGCTGGAGAGAAGCCCATGCAGAGGATATTGAACTGATGATTGCTACGACAAATTATGATTCTACCAACATGCTGTCTTCTTTGATCGCAGATAGATTCGGAATTGATCGTAAAATTGTAAGAGCTCGCTCTATAGATTTAGTGGACGGGAGTATTTTGTCGAAGGATGATCTGAAAATTGATTTGATAGTCCATCCAGAAGAACTTGTGGCACAGGAAATATTTCGACTTGTGCAGCGTGCTTCCTGTAACGATCTCACTCCAGTTGGAGATGGGAATATGCGCGTGCTAGCTATGCGTATCAATGAGAATTCTCCTCTGCTCTTAAAGACCCCCAAAGAACTATCCGAGTCACATTCAGAATATAATTTTAGGGTTGTGGCGATTGCTCGCGGTATATCTACTATTATTCCGCAGGCAGATGAAAAGATACGGTCTTTTGACCAGGTTTTTATCATGGCACGCACAGAAGATATGATGCCATTGATGGACATGATGAAAATAGATCATAAAAATATTGAACATATGATGATCCTTGGAGGTGGTTTAGTAGGAAGAAGAGTTGCTCAACTTTTGGAGAAAGAAGTGGAGATAAAGCTAATTGAAAAGAATCCAGAACGTGCTGAAGAACTTGGATCGGAATTGAAAAATACTGAGGTAATTCATGGGGATGGAACAGACGCAAATTTGCTCGTTATGTCCGGTCTGGATTCTACAGAATCTTTTATTGCGACAACAGGAGATAATGAAACTAACATTATTAGTTGCCTCCTTGCCAAACATTTAATGAATAGAAAAAATCGGGAACAACAGGGAGCAGAAGGAAAAACAGTAGCATTGGTCAACAAGGAAGATTATCTAGTATTGGCATCCACAATTGGTTTGGACATTGCCCTTAATGCAAAAATATCAGCGGCCAACGAGATACTCAAATTTGTCCGCCGAAATGAATTGTTGTCAGTTGCACATCTGCATGGTGTTGATGCTGAAGTTGTTGAACTTATTGCCTCACCAAAATCGGATATTACCCAAAAACCGTTAAAAAAATTAGCGAAATATTTTTGTCAGAATAATATATTGATTGGCGGTGTGGAACAAGATGGTGTTTGGAAAGTTGCGGTAGGTACCACTGAAATAAAACCACAAAATCGTGTGGTTGCTGTTTGCCCCTCACAAAACCTGAATAAAGTAAGACAGTTATTTATTTGAAATAATTACATTTTATTTTGCTAGTTTTTTTAAAAAAAAACTAGCAAAATAAAATGAATGGGTATATACTGTTTCAATGAAATTTGCAATAAGTTGTTTAACCGCGATATTTTTGCTTTCTCTGGCTACTTGTAGCCGGGAGCGAAAATATGTTTATCCCCAAGGTGAAAATTTGGAACTTCAAAGGATCTGTCGTGCTGTAACTACCAGAAATACAAACAGGTTTATGGTAATATTGGGAAAAATTTACCCCCTTAACAATGATGGTCACACGGTTCAACTCGAAAAGATAAGTACGTCACTGCCAGATGCCGGTTATTTTTGCGGCACTTTTCACTTAAAAAATTCACCTTGTTTTCCAGGGAAGAAAAGAAGACTAGATAATTCTGCTTGCTCATTTTCTAGGTAAGTATATGAAAATAAATATATAAATATATAAAAATTAATTCATCAACATTTTTTATGTACTTCAATTATTTTAATTCAGCTCACTTTTGTGAAAATATATTTCTACCATTTGGAATGCAAAATTAACATGGACAGCAAATTGCAAACGAAATAGAAGTTCGTGATATATTTTTAATAAAACTGCAATTAGAACAAAAATTTATTGGACGAGGAGCATGGATGCCATCGAACACTGGTAATAATTTGATCGTAGGACTGGACATTGGTACCACAAAAATATGTGCGATTGCAGTTGAAGGCGATGAGTTAGATGAATTGAATGTGGTGGGTGTCGGTACCGCGAAATCAGATGGGTTGCGCAAAGGTGTTGTAGTCAACATTGAAAAGACAGTTAAAGCCATCAAACAGGCAGTTGAAGAGTGTGAGTTAATGTGTGGTGCTCAGATTCGCTCAGTTTATGCTGGAATTGCTGGACACCATATTAGAGGACAGAATAGCCGGGGAATGGTCACTGTTTACCATAACCGAATAGTAACCGAAGAAGATATTCGGCGGGTAATTGATGCGGCACAGGTTCTTATTCCTAATGACAGGGAGGTTTTGCACATCCTTCCCCAGGAATTCATAGTTGATGATCAAGATGGAGTGCAAAATCCTCTTGGCATGGCGGCAGCGCGTTTAGAAGTAAATGTACACATCGTTACCGGTTCAGTAACTTCAGCTCAGAATATTATTAAATGCTGTAACCAATCAGGGTTAGATGTTGAGGATATAGTATTGGAACCTTTGTCTTCAAGTCAGGCAGTTCTCAGCCCGGACGAACAGGAGGTTGGTGTAGTACTGGTTGATATTGGAGGAGGTACAACTGATGTTACTATATATTCTGAAGGTAGCATTGTTCATACTTCCGTCTTAGCTCTTGGTGGAAATCATTTAACACACGATATTGCGATTGGCCTAGGAGCACCCTTGAGAGAAGCGGAGGAAATTAAACACAAATTTGGCGTCGCCATGGCCAATATGGTAGAAGAAAACGAAATGATTGACGTACCAAGTGTTGGAGGTAGAAATAATCGTACCATGCAGAAACGTGTACTAGCTAGTATTATCGAGGATCGTTTCAGAGAAATCTTTGAATTGATTGCTCATGAAATTGAAAAAACACACTTTCACACATTGATGGCTTCAGGAGTTGTAATAACTGGTGGAACATGCATTATGTCAGGAGCCGATAGACTAGCATCTCAAGTATTGAATTTACCTGTTAGAGTAGGTTATCCAGAAAATATATCAGGTTTACGTGAAATGATTTATTCTCCCAAATATGCGACAAGCGTAGGGCTTGTACGTTACGGCATTACAAGTAATCAAGGGAAATTGAATTTTGTCGGAGACGACACAAATTTATTTCATAAAGTATCCAGAAGAATGAAAGATTGGATGCAAGAGTTCTTTTAATATTTTAAATTTAATATCAATACCAACCGATTTTATAGCAACAAAATATGGAGAAAAATATGTTGAATTTTTCTGATATCCAACCTGTTCGAGATGATACTCCTAATATCAAAGTTGTCGGAGTAGGCGGGGGTGGGGGGAATGCCATCAATCGTATGATACAGTCAGGTGTTCAAGGTGTTGATTTTATTGTAGCAAATACTGATTTACAGGATTTACGTAAATCTCTAGCACCTCAAAAATTACAGATAGGTAGCCAGTGTTCACGCGGACTGGGAGCAGGAGCTAAACCAGAAATCGGCAGAAACGCAGCTTTAGAAAGCATTGATCAAATAAAGGACTCACTGCAAGGTGCAGACATGGTTTTTCTAGCTGCAGGTATGGGCGGTGGGACAGGTACCGGTGGTACACCGATCGTAGCTAAGGTTGCTCAGGATATTAAGGCACTCACAGTTGGTGTTGTAACTCTGCCTTTTAATTTTGAAGCGAAAAAAAGGCGTAAGGCAGCAAATTCAGGTGTTAATGAGTTAAGAGATCATGTAGATACATTGATTGTAGTCCCAAACGAAAATTTATTCAGTATCATCAATAGACGAACACCCATGACTGAGGCTTTTGGTTATGCAGATGATGTTTTGCGTCAAGGAGTACAGGGAATTTCTGACCTTATTACTAGAGATGGTTTAGTCAATTTGGACTTTGCTGATGTTCGTACAGTAATGGCCAATAAAGGTAAGGCAGTTATGGGTACGGGCATTGCCTCAGGAGAAAACAGGGCAAGACATGCTGCAGAACAGGCACTTCATAGTCCTTTGTTAAATGACAACAGGATAGATGGAGCAAGAGGAATATTAATTAATGTTGTGGGTGGAATGTCAATGGGGATGCAGGAGGTAGACGAAGCATCAACCTTCATAAAAGAACACGGACATAAAGATGCTGAAATAATCTGGGGGGCGGCCATAAATCCTGAATTTGACGACCAAATGATGATCACTGTAATTGCAACCGGTTTTGAGAAACAAGCCGAAGATACTTTAAATATTTCTGTACCTAGCTTGCCTGCAATGCCATTTGATATGCTTTCAGATTCTCAGGAGCGAAGCAAAACAAGCAGTAATTTAGAAAATGATAATAATAATTCTGAGGCTCAACTAGAAATTACCGCGAGTGAATCCATGGAGAGTTTTGATAGGGTTGTTCAAAGTATAGACTCTTCTTCACTAATAGAGGATGCTGATTCTCTAAATGGATCAGACTTAGAAAGTAATTTCTCGTTACTTGCGGAAAGCAAAGATACTGTTGAAGAATTAGCTATGGAAGATGATCAGGAAGAAATTAAAGATTATGAGGAAACGACCGAATTAACATCCCATATTGAATCACAAGAGGATATTAGTACTACTGACGAATTAGCTTCCTTTGATGAATCAGCAAATCTCAGCTTGGACAGTGAGAAATTAGAAATAGACAATGCAAATGTCTTAAAAGAAGATCCTACTTTAGAAGAAAAAATTGATCATTCGAAAGAAAATAAATTTCAAGAAGTAACAGGAACTTTTGATGATTTGCCCATTGACTTTGCTCCATCAGAACTTATTGATGCGGAAACTTATTCTATTCATGGACCGACAGATGAGTTGGGAAAGTTGAATAGTGAAGAAAAAATTGAGGGGGATTCACATTCTTTTTCAGATATTAATTCAGAAAAAACTACTGACTCAGAAACAAGTACAGTTGAAACAAGTCCGTTGATACCGGATTGGGCGAATCAAACTGAAAATCCTGCATTTTATCAAAATTTAGATATTCCTACCTTTCTAAGAAGACGCAGTTCAAACAGTCCTAGACAATAAAAAACTTGTGGTTCTATTTCACTCTCATTATCATTTTAACTCTCGAATAAAAAAATGAGTGGTTGATGGATAATTCTGAGATTGTTAGATAAAACAAGTTTATTCCTGCAAAATTCAATTAGTCAAGTCTGACATCACTCCCAATTTTTTAGCTTTCAATGAAGCTGATTCCACAGAGTATACGTGAGCAGTTTCAAATAGTACAATTTATAGTGTTATTTATGAAATCAATACGCATCATGTATTATTCAACTTTAGGGCTTATAGGTGGCCTTAGTAGTTGGACTATATTACAAAGTGGGTTTCATGCTTTTGACATTCTTTCCGCCTCTGATATTTTAGGGATGAACTTCATCTGGGCCAATAGTTTTATCTATGAAGGTGCTTTGATTGGCCTTGGTTTAGGTATGTTTTTACAGGCAAGAGTTTCACTATGGTACCATCATGATTTGGTGCACATTTTGTCCAAGATGTTCTATGGAGCTATTGTGGGATCTGCCACAGGTATATTGTGCTTTGGTTTAGGTCAAATTCTGCAGATATTATATATAGCTCCCATAATTTGCCGTTTAACAAGTTGGACTCTTTTAGGATTATTATTTTTTTTTACCACTGAGTATTTAAGTTTCCACTCAAGAATGTTTTGGCCACGAATTATTAGTGGTGGAATAGGGGGATTTCTTGGTGGAATTATTTTTGAATTATTAATGCTGTACCAGATTAGCGGTCC
>SHAT01000025.1 GCA_004213175.1 Pseudomonadota bacterium
GTTAGACCTGGAGTCCCGGGAGAAGGTATTATTTTCAAAGCAGGTCCTGGAGTTGGAATAATCACTAAAGCAGGTCTTGCGCTGGATATCGGACAACCAGCGATCAATCCTGTCCCACGACGAATGATGTGTGAGGTAGTTTCAGAAATCGCACATAAATTCAATCATCCCGAAGATTTAACTCTGATTGTTTCCGTTTCAGGAGGAGAAGAATTAGCAAAAAAAACATGGAATCCACGTCTCGGAATTTTAGGGGGAATTTCAATTTTAGGGACAACAGGCATAGTCATACCTTATTCTTGTTCCGCCTGGATTCATTCTATTCATAGGGGCATTGATGTCGCTCGTGCGAACGGGTTAATACAAGTTGCAGGCTGCACTGGGTCCACTAGTGAAAGATTTATTCAAAACCATTACCATCTTCCGAACGAAGCAATGCTCGATATGGGAGATTTTGTAGGTGGGTTAATTAAATATTACCGAAGGAATCCTTTGCCAAAACTAACAATTGGAGGTGGATTTGCGAAACTCACTAAGTTGGCACAAGGTCATCTCGATTTACATTCGGGACGCAGCCAGGTTGATTTTAAACAGTTAGCAAAGCATCTAAAAACACTTGGCGCAAATCAGGAATTATTTGAGCAGGCTAAATCTGCCAACACAGCCAACGAAGTACTTGAATTGGCTCAAGAAGCGGGACTCCCGTTGGCAAACATTATTGCCCAAAAAGCTGGACTAGTTGTACGAAAAGCCTTACGGGATGCAAAGACCGAATTAAACATTATGATCATTACCGGAACTTCTAGTGCAAACCCCCAAGGTAAACTAGTAGGAGAGGCTGAAAATAATGCCTGATAAATTACTAATTCTGGGTGGAACGCATGAAGCCTACGACCTTGCCGAATGTCTTGTCGAGCAATATTCTTGGAAAAATTTAATTGTCATCAGCTCTCTTGCAGGAGTCACTGGGAGTCCTAAACTTCCAGCCGGCCAAGTTAGAATAGGTGGATTTGCAAACACTTACAATAGAGGCGGAAAGTCAGTCCGGAGCAGTATTTTGGGATTGCGGAAATATTTGCTGCAGGAAAAAATTACGCTGTTGATCAATGCTACTCACCCTTATGCAATCCAGATCAGTGAAAATGCACACGCGGTTTCAAAGGAGCTTAGTTTGCCATATTTACGTCTGAGTCGTTCGCCATGGCCAAAAAAATCAGGTGATCGATGGATTAAGGTTAAGGATTTGGTATCTGCCTCTGAATATTTGAAATCTGAAATGGAAAAAACAAATTCCGGACCAACAAAACAAATCGTTTTCTTGACTACAGGTAACCGAAGTTTAGAGCTTTTTCAGCAATGCAAGAAACTTAAGTTTTTGGTACGCACAGTTGAAGCTCCTGAAAACTTTATGAAAACAGCCGGAACTAAATTTTGGAAGGAAGCAGAATTTTTAAGAGCTCGAGGACCTTTCACATTGGAAAATGAGCTTGCCCTGTTCCAGAAATATGGTGTGACTATGTTGGTTAGTAAGAACAGTGGTGGTAATTCTACTTACCCAAAAATTGAAGCCGCCAGAAAATTAAAAATCCCAGTGTTGATGGTAGACAGACCATCAATAAATTCCGCTAATTTATGCCAACAAGTGAATGAGGCATTAGACTGGATAGTGCAAAAAACAAAACTGAAAAAATGACCATTCCTTTTACTAAACTCGTATCTGCAATACACGGCAAAGAGCCGGAAGCAAAAATAGATCTGCGAGAAGAGCAGAAAAAACTGCTATCACTGCGAGAATACTGAAGTTTGAAACACCAACATGACTTACCTGAATAAAAAAGAGAAAAACAGACATCAGGATCAAAGTTGTAAAAGTTATTGCCTGACCCACTTCTTGGAGGGTTGAATGAATCGCCTCGTTAATTGTTGCTCCTTTAAGCAATGACAATCGATAGTGAGTTATAAAATGGATAGTATCATCTACTGCGACTCCGATGATGATCGGCGCTGTCATTAGAGTCGTAATGTCAAGATTAAATTCAAGCCATCCCATCAGTCCAAACACTGTCAACATTGGGAAGGTATTTGGAACAATTGCCACAAGTCCTAGTTTAAATGATCCAAATATAGCAAACATAATTAGTGAGATAATAATAAATGCTAGCCCGAAACTGTAAATCTGAGACCAACTGATTGCGTCGAACACCCTTGCCCATGTTCCAACCCCCCCAGTTAATGTAACCCTGAATTCTGGGTAACGTTCCTTAAGTGGTGATAGAATTTTTTCAACTCCAGGTTGGATAACCTTGATCAATTCTACTGATTTTTTTGAGCCGATAGTTTTTAGAGAAATACTCATCCGAGCATTTGAGTAATCCAGTGAAACCAATCTTTCAAGAGTTTCAAAATCTCCTCCTTCAATTAATACCAGCAACTGAGCCACTAGATCAGGATTCTCAGGCACAGTATAATATTCTTCACGGTTCTCATTGAGTTTGCGATGAGTCTGTTTTAGTTGATTATTGAGCGTCCAGTTATGAGTAACCAGTTCCGGATATTTTGTCTCAATCCATTTCTTAACCTCATCCAGTGCAAGAAGCACCTCAGGATCTTTAAATACACCTTCGGATTCAGTTTCGAACAAGATTTCCATATTTCCAGTACCTAGAAATTGCTCATCCATCAGAATTATCGAGCGACGTACAGGTGAGTCCAGCGGATAATATTCAGCATATACCGTGTCAATTTCAATTTTCAATATGCCAAGAATCAGAATTAATCCAGCAGCAGCAAAAAAGACAATTACACTCTTAGAATAATTCGCAATAATTTTTTCGATGAAATTTAGCAAATGCTTAACAATCCGCAAAAGTAAAGTGGCTTCTGAATTATGACTGCTATTCGGAGAACGCGGCGGAAAGCCGTTCAATAAAACAGGCAGTAAAAAAACTGTCAGCACAAAAGCAAACAACACTCCGATACCCCCTAAAAGACCCATCGTCTGTATTACACGCAATTTGATAAAATAAAGTGAAAAAATACCGATTGCGGTGGTTATGCTGGTAAGCAGACACGCCAGCGCAGTTTTACTGAAGACAGAACGCAGCACCTCTCTGTGATGCTGTCCCTGGTAATGGAAAAACAGGTATCCTGACATTACATGCACTACATCGGCAATCGCGGCAACGCCGACCAGTGCAAAAGCAATGTAGAGAGAAAGGTCAATCGGCCAACCCGTCCAACCTGCCAGACCGAGAACACCTACAAAGCTTGAAAGAAAGATCAGGATCGGCCAGACAACCGCACGTAATGAGCCCAATAGCAAGAAGGTCAATAGAAGACTGATGCTGAGAGAAATGACAAGAGCTTGTAGATATTCCACTGCCCAGACATCGTTCTCATAGAATGCACCCCAACTGGGGTGCATAAACACAAGATCCTTTTTAAACCGTTCTTCTCGTAGTATATTCCAGATTTGCTTTTCAAAATCAGCATAATCTTCCAGACCATGGTCGACAAATTGCGGCTTCTGTTCTTCCTGTTCTTCAGGTTTGTTTTCATCAAAACCTTCCAGTACATCTAACTCATCCTCTATGAGTGGAACAGCATTTAGGTTTGTTCTCAGAACCAGCATCCCATACTCCAAGTCTTCAGAAACAACAACCCGCCTATAATCAGGTTCATCAAGAACCTGATTTCTTAGTAAAAGACTCTCATCTTGACTTTGTGGCAATTCCCCACCGATGAAGTCCCGAAACTGGATGCTGTCTCCATCCACCTCAGTAAAACTGGTATTGATCAAGGATTCAACTTTAGAAAGATGTTTCAAAGAATTTTCAGGATCATTTTCACTAAGTGAAGATTTTTCATCAAGTTCCTTATGGATCTTCTTTAAAGCCTCAAGACTTCTAGCTGAAAATAGATCTCCATCGACTGGCCTGTATATCATTCCAAGACTCACCGTATCTCCGAAGAGGTCCTTAATCCTGTCCAAAGAAATTTGAACAGGATCATCTTTTCCAAACATATCATCGTTCGCCCATGTAAAGGCAAATCGAGGAATCCCTGCAGCTAGAAATGACATCAGAATCACATACAATAGAAATACCCACCAGCGCCATGGAACCAGCCTTTCTGGTAACAATTCAAAGAAATGATTTAGACGTGGAATCATTGATTTACTGTTTATAATTTGGATAGAAGTTTGAAAAAGCTGTTTTGAGCGGAAGTTATTCAATCAAGTTTGTAGAATGGAAACCTCTTTACACCTAAAAGTGAACACCAGCATTTCACATTATAATTTTTTTGATTTCTTTTTTGGTCTCAAAATATGCACATGCTGTGGATCATACAGAGCACTGTCACGGAAATTATGTTCATTAAAAACTCTGCCGACCATAATTAAAGCTGTTCGGCTGATTTTAGATTTTCGAACTTTTTCACGTATGTCAACCAGTGTACCGTGAATAAACTGTTGATCGGGCCAAGTCACTCGATAAGCTACCACGACAGGACAATCCTCACCGTAATGCGGAATCAGTTCATCCTGAACAAACTTTAGATTTCTTACAGATAAATGAATAGCCAGAGTTGCACCAATCGCTGCCAGTTTTGCGAGTTCTTCACCTGCCGGCATGGGGGAAGCATGCATGGAAGTGCGAGTCGCAATTATAGTCTGACTGATCTCGGGCAAGGTCAATTCCTGTTTTAATTCCGCAGCAGCAGCGGTATATGCCGAAACTCCTGGAGTAACATCATAAGATATTCCGAGATCATCTAGCCTCCTCATTTGTTCCGCAATCGCACCGTAAATTGAAGGGTCCCCAGAATGTACACGCGCTACATCTTTCCCTGTGTCATGCGCAGATTGTATTTCTGCGATTATTTCCTCCAGATTCATTGGTGCCGTGTCAAGTACCAATGCCCCATTTGGTGCGAAATCCACTACTTCCTTGGGTACCAAAGAACCAGCGTAAAGGCAAACCTGACATTTTGCGATTAAGTCACGTCCACGGATGGTGATCAAATCGGGTGCCCCCGGCCCTGCTCCAATAAAGTGTACTGTCATTTATTTCCTGAACTATAATTCAACAAGGTAAAAGTCTTCATACTTTGTTTAGTCTCTTCATCTAAAGAACAATCATTTAACATTTAATATTTGATTATTAGCTAAAAAATTCCTGGGATAATGACAAGATTAATTCTTGAAAATGTTTGATTTCAAATTTCATGCTGAAAAACGGGGTTCCGGAATACCAACAACTCCGGGATTGACAGCAAAAAGTCCTCCTTTGTATTTATCAGCACCACTTTTAGAATCAGGATTGGTGGAAATTGCTGTTATGAAAAGTGTGTCCAATCTTGTCCCTCCAAAGGCACACATGCTTGGCTTTTGTGTTGGAAGCTTAATTTCCCTGTCCAGCTTACCTTCGGGAGTGTATCGCGCCACTTTTCCACCGTAAACATGAGCTAACCAATAACAACCCTCAGCATCAATACATGCCCCATCAGGTTTACCTGGCATGTTTTTTAGATCAAGAAATACTTGTTGATTCCAAATTTTGCCCTGATTTACATCATATTCAAATCGCCACACTATTTCCCTCATGGTGTCAGCAAAATACATATAACTCGCATCCGGGCTAAAAGCCAGGCCGTTGGCAACACCTACAGGCAAATTATGTGAAACACATTCTCCATTCGGATGATAACAGTACAAGTTTCCATCAAATTGTCCCTGTATCCGATTCAAGTCGTTCATGCTTCCCACCCAGAAACGCCCTCCTAAATCACAGCGTCCATCGTTTAGTCTATTTTCTTTTTGTTCAGGTTCTGGGTCACAACCTCTGGATTCTAGAATTTCGTTTGTAAAATCATAATTGTAAAACCCATCCTCCATAGCTAGCAAAAAACCGCCTTGCTCTCGAAGAGCAAAAGAACCTATTTTGCCAGACAAATTCCTTGTAATATTATTATCTGAAGCGAGATCATAACGGTGCATTTTCTGCCCGTCTATATCGATCCAGTAAAGGACCCTTTCTCTCACATCCCAAACAGGACACTCACCCAGCAATGTGTTTGAGTCAAAAAGGTGTTCTACACGGTTCATTGTAGCTCAACGAAACAAATTTGGATAAGAAGATCAATTAACGATTTAAACATATTCAAAAATCAAAAGAGGGCTGTAATTAATTTTTTCCAACAACAGGAAGAGTTTCTCAATTTTCTCGTTTTTTATCATATCCACGTGGAGTGTATACCTTGACCACTCCATTTGGAAACTGCACACTACGTGATTGACTCGATCCAACCAATACGACGGTCAGCATATCAACCTGTGCAGGATCCAGATTTTCCAACGAAACAACCTTAATTTTTTCTTCCTCACGACCAAGGTTCCGGGCTATAATAACGGGCGTTGCCACAAGTCGATGTTTTAACAAAATCTTCTTTGCCTGGAGCAGTTGCGTAGTTCGCCGGCGTGAAACAGGATTATAAAAAGCAATAACAAAATCTCCTTCCGCAGCGGCGTGGATTCGGCGTTCAATCGTTTCCCACGATGTGAGTAAATCTGAGAGCGAAATTGTGCAGAAATCGTGTCCTAGCGGAGCACCAATCCGAGCACTAGCTGCCTGTAAAGCAGAAATCCCGGGAGAAACCTCAACATGAATCCTTTGCCATTCGGCGACAGTATTCTCCTTGGCATAGTTCTTTGCGGAGGAAGCAGAATTTCCGATTTCCAGCATTTCAAAAACCAATGATGACATAGCATAAATCCCAGGATCTCCTGATGAAATCAAAGCTACCGTTTTGCCTTGAGCTGCTAATTCCAAGGAATGCTGAACCCTCAGTTCTTCCTCTCCCAAATCAAAGTAATGTAATTTTTGGCCGTTGTACAACTCTGAGATCAAGTCCAGATATAGTCCATATCCAACCCAATCGGTTGCCTTTCGAAGCATTTGTTCAGTTTCAGGAATTCTCCATTCAGAACTCCCTGGACCAATTCCAACGACAAATAAGGTGCCTTGCGCACGTCCTATTTTTTTCGGATCAGTTAAATCCTCCAATTCTGCAACAGCACAAGTTGCTTTGGCAGACTTTATTTTCGGCACCAACAATTTCCTGCTGGAAGTCGAACACCCCGAAGCCTCAACTGCCGCCAGGGCAGCACCTTCGGCTACCCCGTGACAACCAACTTCCCGAAAAACAATTTCAGAAGGGTTTTGTAAATCCGGAACTTGCGCTTCCAAAGTCGCCGCATCAAAAAAACGTACTGGACATTCTGAACCTGATATTTCAGTAAAATATGCTGCTAATGCATGAACTGCAGGTTCATCTGATTTGAGATCAAGCGAAACCACAAGTGCGACTCTTTCCGGAGCAATGTCATTTTTAACCAATGCTTTAAGGACAAGTTTGATCAACTCCTCCGACTCTGTACCTCGCTCACAGCCTACTCCTACTACAACATTATTTGCAGGTTTTTCGGAAACCGGATTATAAACCAAATGTTTGGCATTTCCTAATATTGGATCTGGGCTCAGTGTGATTCGTAACTTTGCATTTTCTTCAAAAGACAGACTGCTTTCCTCCAACCATTTGTAAATCCCCGCCATGTATTCTGGGACTACATTTTTTTCTGCCTTTACCAAACCTCGAGTTATGGGGTTAGTTCCCTGAGAAAGCA
The DNA here is from genome assembly GCA_004213175.1 of Pseudomonadota bacterium. Taxonomy (GTDB): domain Bacteria; phylum SAR324; class SAR324; order SAR324; family NAC60-12; genus Arctic96AD-7. Next base: position 7,685 of record SHAT01000025.1, read on the forward strand.
TTACTGATTCTCCTGCCAAAAGTTCTGCAGTAAATAACTTAACGTCCTCAGGATTGGCCAACACAAAACCTTGCGGTGGTTCGTCCAATGCAATGCCAAAACGCAAATCTCCAGCTGTGGTTATGGCTGGTGTAATACCAATTAATTTTCCAATGTTTCGGGCCAATGCATTTGCTCCGCGATGTCCCCCGAGCAAAGGAACAACCGAGGTTCCGTCCTCCGCCACCGCCACTAAAGGAGGTTCGTTTTGCTTGTTTTCCAGGCAACACGCAACTCCGCGAATCAGTATCCCTGAAGCACAAACACCAATAATTGCTGTTCCCTCACTAAATAAAACAGCAAGATGTTCCATTGCATTAGTAAAAATAAAATCAACCTCGTGATTTATTTTTTCATCCCGTGGTATCCTCCCTTTTGACCGATTCTTCTCCGTTAACAACGAAGCTTCCGATGATGTGCGTTCTGCTTTTGCGTGCAATTGAGCGTTTAAGTGTTTTGCTATTTTCTGTGCAAGCTTTAAGGCACTTTTTCCCAGATAAAGGACCACAATCCGCCGACTCATTCGACCCCGGACATGATTTGACTTTTAATTTTACGCACGAATACCATTGAAAAATAAGGCACATTTTGGGCCTCTATATTTGCAAATTGGATTATTTGCTGATTGGCCATCGTAGCGTGTTCCACATAATGTGAACAGTGCTCAAGTCTCAGGTGCCTCAACACCCTACGGATTTTAGGCAGATGCCGTCCAACTTTCATTATTACAGCAGCATCTGTATTTAACAGACGCTGCTCCATATCTGACTCCTCCAAGGGTCCGGGGACAATTGTTAAAACTTCATTGCGGGAAACCATCGGTTTTTTTAATACAGCAGCGCCGGCCATTGGTGAAGAAACCCCGGGAATAATTTCTGTCATGAAACGTTGTGAAAGGCGCTCAAATAAATACATAAATGAACCGTAAAAGAACGGATCACCTTCACAAATTACAGCGACTTTTTTCCCTGCCTCCAATTGATCTTTCAACAACAACGCTGCTTGATCATAAGCTCGTTGAGCAGGAAAAGGAGATATCGCAATCGGTAGCCGAAGTGGGAGAAATTCGGTCACCTTTTTCAATAATGGACGTACAATTTCAAGCGCCAATCCATCACCGACTTCCGGTGCAGGATAAGCTACAATGTCAGATTCGTTGATCAAACGCAGTGCTTTAAGAGTTAACAATTCAGGATCACCCGGACCTACACCGATTCCGTAAAGGATGCCTTGTTTTTTTTTCAACACAGGAAGGACATATATTAAAGATTCAAACGCTTTAAAACATCGACTCGTTTTTTAAATTGAAATTAATATGTAAACCTTTGTCGATCTTTAAAAAATACAAGTATGCTAGCAGTAATGATTCATGGATTACTTTCATCGATTCTACCAGTTCTGACTCCAAAATTATTTCTAATAATCAAGGACATGAATTCGATAACCCCAATCCAGTCTTAGATTTTAGTGTTCAACTGAAAGTGAAATTTTAGACTATGGTCAACAATTAATAACATTTAATAACAGTAAGTTGTGTCACAGATCGCACCTCTTTCCAGCTTTGAAATTTACCAATTGTTTCCACATGCGAAACAGCCAAACGAGCCAAATCTCCACTGGCACCATTCTTTTCTGCATTGACTTTCTGCCACTGCACCAATTTTTGTTCGCCTTCGAGAGTAACTGCATTAGCGACTAATCTACCACCCGGATTGAGCGCATTCCAGCACGTTTCTAGCATGTTTCCACCAGAGAGCCCTCCACCAATAAAAATCGCGTCCGGTGCAGGCAGATCCACCAAAACCTCAGGTGCATTTCCGGGTACAATGTCTAGCATTGGCACGCCCAATTGAAAAGCATTTTGTTGAATCATTTTCAGACGAGACTCCGATTTTTCAATTGCCACTGCTTTACAGCGCGGATTACAGCGCATCCACTCAATCGCTACCGAACCGCATCCTGCACCGACATCCCACAAAACTTGATCAACAACCGGCATCAAGCGTGAAAGAGTTGCGGCCCTGATTTCACGTTTGGTAAGTTGACCGTCGTGCAAAAAAGCATCATCTGGAAGTCCCGGAATTCTAGCGAGAACGTTTGCTCTTGTGCCTGCAATACACTCTATAGCCATCGCATTAAGCGCGGCACCGTCCGGATGGTTCCAAGAATCAGCTTGCCCGGAAAACTGTCGTTCTTTACTACCACCCAAATGTTCCAGAACCGTGATTTGACTCTTGCCGAAACCTCTTGCAGCAAGAAGTTCCGCCGCTTGTTTTGGGCTCCCCTCATCTTGGTTAAGCACAAGTAATTTTGCACCTGGCTGCACAAACGTATGCAGCATTTCCAATGGTCGGCCGTGAATCGTCAAGGTCTCAATATCCGGAAGTGACCAACCCACACGCGAACAAATAAGCGAAAATGTGCTCAAAGCGGGTTTGATCCAGATTTCCTCAATCGGTAAATGCCGTAAAAGTTTAGCCGCGATCCCGTAACACAACGGATCCCCACTCGCCATCACTGCAACTTTTTTCCCGCTACCTGGTTCAGAGGGACGCCAATCCAAAATTTTAGTAACGGCCTCACGAATCGGAGAAGCCCAAATTATTCGCTCCCCTTCCCAATCACCTGGAATCATTTTCAGATGACGCTCTCCACCAATCACTATTTCCGATTTGTATAACAACTCTCTGGAATCGGCTGATAAATCATCCCACCCGTCCTCTCCAATTCCAATAACGTAAAGCCATTTTTTTGTTATATCAGGCATTTTTACTATAAATAATTATTTTTTGCCACGGACTTGCTCGGTTTATAGTTTTATTAATTTTTTCTTAGAAACGGATTAGAAGGAATGATAATAGATAAAACTTTGTCCTAGCCTAGCCTAGAATTTGCATTGATAAAACCAAATTTCTATTAAAATAATTTATCCGTGTTTATCTAAGTTAATCAATAGCTTTAATTGCCCTCAAACTCATGTATTTTTTGCAACAGCGTTAACAGCTGCAGCTGCCATTGCGCTACCTCCACGTCTTTTGGAAAGGGTCATAAAAGGCACTCTTTTTCTGCATTGATTTACAAGCAATTCTTTAGATTCCAGCGCGCCGACAAAACCAACTGGAAAACCAAAGATGACGGCCGGGGGCTCCTCCCCTTGTGCAAGAAGTTCCAATAAACGAAATAATGTCGTGGGTGCATTACCTACCGCTACCACTGCTCCAGAGAGTTGGGGGCGCCAAAATTCGACGGCGGCCGCTGAAAGAGTTGTACCCATTTTATTAGCGAGTTGTATACATTCCGGATGCTTATTCCAGCATAAAACTTCGTTATTTGCAGGCAGAAGTGAGCTGATTATTCCTTCCGCAACCATCCTAGCATCACATAAAATAGGAGCTCCTCTTTTTAAGGCTTCTTTCGCTGAACTGGCGACATCCGGAGAATAAAAAATATCCTCGACAATATCTGTCATCCCACATGCATGGATCAAACGAACAACTATGTCAGCAATGTCCTCCGGATGTTTTGACAAATCAGTTTCCCTGCGGATGGTTGCGAATGACTGTTGATAAATTGCTTCTGGATCGCGAAGATAAGCCACGGTCATTCTGGACCAGACTTCCCTGGGTTTTCTTCCAAAGTATTTGGTCCCAAAGGATGATCCGCGTGGGGATAGGGATGGTGGTGGTGATCATGACCGTGATTGTGCCCGTGGTCATGGTTAAGTTCGTGCGCATGTTCATGTGAATCTGCATTCCCAACGCTAACAGAACTTGCTGCTTTCTTGATATCGACGGTGACACTGGAGTTACCGGTCCCAATACCTTCAACGTGATGGTGGTGACTTTCCTGACGCAGACCAACTTCATTTTCAAAACCTAAAGACTGTTCACGGTATTTACACAACTGACAGTTCATGTTGTTTTCACCATTTCTAATTTCTTCCACACGCTCCGCAAAGGTATCCAAAACTAACGGATGATCATTCAGATATGGAGCTTTAACGAATTCAATTTCCGGGTGTTTTGCCGCAACCTTATCAGTATAGTGGAAAATCCTTTTGACTAGCACACCAGTGAATAAAAAATAAGGAAACACAATTATTCTCTCGTATCCGAGTCTTGTTGCATGCTCAAGTCCCGGCTCAACCAGTGGGAAAGTTACTCCCGAATATGCCGTTTCCGCCCATCCCAGTCCAAGACCTTCCCAGAGCATTCTAGTTACTTTTGAAACATTTGAATTTGCGTCGGGATCAGAAGCTCCACGTCCAACAACAACTAGCAAGGTTTTTTCACGTGGAATCCGATCCCCAGCTTTTTGGAGAGCAGTTTCAACACGATCACCCGCCGCGCGAATCAGTTTTAGATCAATACCAAGTTCACGACCATAAGAAATCGACACACCTGGATTTTGCATCTGATAAGCATTAAGAACGGAAGGAATGTCGTTTTTTGCATGACCTGCCGCAAATAGCATCCCGGGAACAGCGAGTACTTTCCTGATGCCTTTCTCACGCAAAGCATCAAGCCCGTTACGAATCACAGGTGTCGCAAATTCTAAAAAACCCCAATCTGTTTCATATTGAGGAAGACGCTCCTTGATTCCATGAGCAACAGCCTGGAATTCAGATACTGCATCTTCGTCACGGCTTCCGTGTCCACAAACCATAACACCAAATTGCTCTTCCATTTTATCTTCTATCATTCAGGTTAATATTTTTATATTTATCTTAGCAGGATTGTACCTCCATGGGTAATAATTAAACAATTTTTCGATTCATTTTTACCCTTCATTACTAAAATATGCATAGCTACATTCGCAATTTAAAACTTTCCTAATTGTCTTAATCCATCGTACAGCACAACCGCCACCGACGAACCAAGATTTAAACTCCTCACTCCTGGCTCCCACATCGGCAAAGTAAAACAACACTCCGAAAAACGTTCCATCCATTCTTTAGGTAGTCCGAATGTTTCTTTCCCAAAAAACAAATAATCACCTTCCTGGGGATTAATTTTTGTGTAGGGACGTTCATTATGTACAGAAAGAAAATAAAAATTTTTCGAAGAAAGAGTAGTAAGAAAAGCTTCTGCATCAGTGAAATGCTCCCAGCTCACCCATTGCCAATAATCCAGACCAGCGCGCTTAAGTTGCTTGTCGCTTAAATCAAACCCCAGTTTCCCAAGCAAAATCAAATGACACCTTGTAGCAGCGCATAAGCGAGCAATGTTGCCTGTGTTTGGAGGGATTTGAGGTTCGTAGAGAACAATGTTCAGCGGGGGATTTTTGTGGAGCCGCATTTCGAAAAAACCATATTTAAAAAAACAATATTCCAGAAATTATCTGAAAGGTCAAAAACAAATATATGTAATATATAAGTTTATCATCATAAAGCTCACTATGCATCAAATATGTCCCGTTTTCAAGGCTTGCAAAATTTTAAATTCAGGATCGTTTTAATTGTAATGACTTTTGAATTTAAAAAATATTGATTGTTCAATTTTAAATTGTTTGAACTAATTGAAGAAATTATAAAAGTTGTCTCTAGAAAGCGCAGACGGTGAACATTATTTATATTTAAGTTCTAATGTGAAATTGTCAGTGAGATTGTCAAAAATGGATTGCGCGTAATGACTCGAGTGGAGAAATGGGAAGAAGCTTTTGCGAAGTCTTGTCAAAGAATTAACCGCTTCTTAAGGAAGAGAATTTCAGTATCAAAATTTGCATATATTTAGACCATCTATTGGCAGTAATTTTCTGATGGAAATAGCCAAAACGAATTACAAACTTGATTATTAATAAGTAGAAAGGATTGGAGAGCGCGGAGAACTGAGTTCAGTTGAAAAAACTCTAAGCTATTTTTATCAAAGTCAAAATAAAAGTATATACCTGTTAAACGGCTAACGTCTTTAAGAAACAGTTACTCTAATGCCAGTTCAATCAAACGGTCCAGTAGTTCGTCATATGACAGACCTGATGCTTCCCAAAGTTTAGGGAACATACTGATTTTAGTGAAGCCCGGCAAGGTATTTATTTCGTTAAGAATGAAAGTATTGTCATCTCGCAGAAAGAAATCAACTCTGGCCATACCCCTGCACTCAGTTATAAGAAAAGCGTCAGTAGCAGCTTTACGGATTTTATGAGATATTTGCGGATCAATTTCCGCTGGAATTACTAGTTCTGCCCCATCATGGTCCACATACTTCGCTTCATAAGAATAGAACTCACGCAGAGGCACTATTTCACCTAAAACCGATGCTGAATCGGGGAAATCATTGCCAAGCACAGAACATTCTATTTCACGCCCGGAAATTGCTTCTTCAACCAAAACCTTCCGGTCTGCGGAAAATGCTTGCTGCAGTGCTGCCCGGTATTCTCCCGCATTTCTGACCTTTGAAACACCGAGTGATGAGCCTTCGCGGCAGGGCTTAACAAATAATTTACTTCCTAATTCCTTTACTGCGTCTTCAAAAGACAACTCATCCGGATTACGTAACAGTTTGTATTTCGAAACTGGAATACTATGATGCTGTAGCAAACGTTTCGTCACGTCCTTGTCCATGCAGATAGCGGAACCATAAACATCCGCACCTACATACGGCTTCCCCAGTAACTCGAGCAATCCCTGCAATGAACCATCTTCACCCTTTTTCCCGTGAGTTATGGGAAAGAATACATCGACTTCAGCTAATTCGTTCCCGTACTTTCCCGTTGCTGTCAGGTTCTCGCTAAAGGATCTTTCGACTTTCGGAAGCGCTGTTGCCATATTTTTCTTAAAAGTTACTTGACGAACATCATGCACATCCTCCAAAAATTCGGGATCGTCCCCTAAATACCAGTCACCATTTTTATCAATGGCAATTATCAGCACCTTATATTTTTCCCGGTCAAGCGCGGCTTGAATGTTATATGCCGATACTAGTGAGACTTCGTGCTCACCGCTTGTTCCACCGCAAATTAGTCCGATGGTGGTCTTTTTTGGCATTTTTACTCCGTTTGGTGAGCAGAAGCCTTAACCCGAATATGCAGTTCGTCAAGTTGATCTGCCTCAACCTCTGAAGGTGCGTCTGTCATTAAGCAGCCCGCTTTTTGAGTTTTCGGAAAAGCAATTACGTCACGAATAGAATTTGTTTTGAGTAGGAACATCATCAAACGATCAAAACCGAGCGCAATACCACCATGAGGCGGAGCTCCATAAGAAAGTGCTTTCATCAGAAAATCGAATTTGCTTTCAATTTCTTCATCAGTCAATTTCAGCAAACGGAAAACTTTGTTTTGAATATCCTCACGGTGAATACGAATACTGCCTCCGCCGATTTCCACACCGTTCAGCACAACGTCATAGGCACGAGATCTTATTTTTTCCGGTGAAGCTTCTCCATATTTTTCCAAATCATCTGTGTTAGGCATTGTGAATGGATGGTGGCTGGATGTATAACTTTTTTCGCTTTCACTGTACTCAAACAATGGAAAATCTGTGACCCAAACAAAACGATATTCGCTGTCGTTTATTAAACCCCGACGCCGGGCAATTTCCATGCGTAAATTCCCTAGTGCATCATAAACAATTTTCTTTTGATCTGCACAAAACAGCACCAAATCACCTTCATTTAAACCAACGCGTTCTTCGAGTGACAGTTTTTGCTCATCCGTAAAAAACTTCGCAATCGGTGATTGCCAACCGTCAGGATTAAGCTTAATCCAGGCCATACCTTTTGCTCCATAAATTTGCGCAAACTCAGTCAAATCATCCAGATCTTTTCGCGATAATTCTGCTCCGCCCGGGACACAAATCGCTTTAACAATTCCTCCCTTGTCTACAACCTGTTTAAACACACGCAGCTCACATTCTGCTGCTATATCCGAAATATCTTTGAGTTTCATTTCAAAACGAATATCCGGTGCGTCTGAACCGTAATTTTCCATTGCATGCTGATAAGTCATGAGAGGGAAAGGCGTTTCAACTTTCACTCCAATTGTCTGCTCAAACAATTGGACCATCAAACCTTCAGTTAATTCGAATATTTCTTCAGGTTCAGTAAAACTTAATTCCAAATCAATTTGAGTAAATTCTGGCTGACGGTTTCCGCGTAAATCTTCGTCACGAAAACACCGTGCAATCTGTATGTAACGGTCATACCCGCTGATCATCAGCAACTGTTTGAATAACTGAGGTGACTGCGGCAAAGCATAAAATAATCCGGGATTGACTCTCGAAGGCACAAGATAGTCGCGGGCACCTTCTGGAGTGGATTTGGTAAGAATAGGAGTTTCAATTTCAAAAAAGCGTTGACTCGTATAATAATTACGAACAATCTGCATGGCCTTTGAACGCAACATCAAATTGTTCTGAAGTTTTGAATCCCGCAAATCAAGGAATCGATATGTCAGTCTTAATTTCTCATCAACATTTTCACGGTTTTCGAGGACATAAGGTGGTGTCAGAGACTGGTTAAGGATTTCCAGAATTTCTACTAAAACCTCAATCTGACCCGTAGGCAATTTCGGATTCACATTGCCTTCAATACGATGTGCAACCTTCCCTTTTACCGCTAAAACAAACTCCCCGCGTATGGTGTCGGCTAATACATGTGAGTCCTCACTGATTTCCATTTTGAAGACAATCTGTGAGATCCCAGTATAATCATACAAGTCAACAAATATTACTCCGCCATGATCGCGTCTAGTTTTACACCAGCCCATCAGCACAACATCACGGTCTACATCTTCTACTCTTAAATCACTGCAATAATGTGTTCTTTTCAGTTCCATTTTTTATTCATTATTTAATTTTTTTTTTAAGCATAACCCCCAAAAACTGAGATTCGAGACTAACACAAATATCAATTAATCAACAGAAATTAATGTCATACTGAAAAATACTCTACCCCGAATAATTTAAAAATTCTTGGAGAATTTCGGAAGTTAGTGTAGTTAGTTTGAGGCTCCCGGATTAAGTCCGGAAAGTATTGGATATTCAGATACCGCTGAGGGAGGAACTCAGCCTTGCTATTCACTGTTTTTCGAATAATTTCTTGAATCAGAAATAGTCTGAATCAGACCTGCATGCGCATAACTTCTTCGTAAGCACTGACCAGTTTGTTCCGTACTTGTAGCATGAGGCGCATAGATAGATCTGCTTTTTCCAGCGCCAACATTGTCCCGTGTATATCTTTATTTTCTGTAACTAAAAGTTCTACTTGTTTTGCTTCAGCATTCAAATGTTGCTGATTTACATCCTGCAGTAGTTTTTCAAAAGTCCTGCTTAAACCTCCACTCTCAAGGTTTTGATTTTGGCTTTCAATTCCAGTTGTTTTTCCTGCAATTGGGGGCGATACTGAAGGCAGATTTATCTTCATAAATTTTTTGAATTATAAAATAAGTTCTTTAACATTGAAAAAATCACACATGATGCTGTCTTATAAAATATTATGAACCCGTCATTATAAAGCGATCAATAAATCTTGGCTTAGTACCAAATTAATTGCTCTAAAATTTATCCCTTTGGCAGAAATGACAAATTTATTATTCATAATATTTTGCAATCCCTCATAATCTTAAGTATTAACTTCCAAGATCTGTGCTAAATGTTTCGACCTAAATCGAGCGCCGATTGTGCCATATTTTTTGAAGCATTGAATGCTGCAGTATTTGCTTCATAAGAACGAGATGCCTCCATAAGACTCACCATTTCTTCCATAACATTAACGTTGGGCATGGCAACATATCCTTCAGCATTTGCATCAGGATGTCCTGGTTCATAACGTAAAATCGGTGCTCTGTTGTCCTGTGAAATCCCCACCACTTTGACTTCAGTCGCAGTGTCAAGCGAGCGTTCCTGCGAACGTAGTTCTTCTTCAAAAGTACGGTCGTTGGAAACTGCAGCCAGAGTAACTATGCGACGACGATATGGGCCTCCATCCGGCGTTCGGGTTGTATTAGCGTTGGCAATGTTTTCTGAAATAGTGTTGACCCGCTGCCGTTGAGCTGCCATTCCAGAAACACTAACATTCAGGGAAGATTCAAAACTCATTAACGTCCTTCTGTTATTGCGGTTTTCAACATACGGAACTGGTGAGTGAGCATCCGGATGCTGGCGTTGTACATCAATTGGTTTTCAGCCATTTTTGCCATTTCGCGATCCAGATCCACTGTGTTACCGTCAAAATCCGGAAAAGGAGAGGCGCTGTTTATTCGCTGGGCTTCTACAAGTTTCAGTGGCGGCGTGTTCCGTCCGTCAAAATGTCTGGGATTTGTAGTTTTAAGCAAACCAGGTTCTTCAGCATGCAGTGCTTTTTCCAGGCTTTTTTGAAAGACCATATCCTCCGCTTTGTAGCCGGGAGTATCCTTGTTGGCTATATTAGAAGCCAGCAGATCCTGTCGCTGAGTACGGAAATCCAGCGTCTTCTGAACTAAAGTAAAAATATTATTATCAAACATTCCAGCCATAAAGAGCTCTTGTTGTGTTGTTAATTTTTCTAATTTATGTGATGAGGAGGATGCAATCTCAGGGCCACTTTCAGCAATCTTTGATTGTTCTTATGTAACTTGATCTGCTTGCATTTTTTCTTATTCAGCTTAAGATGGTAAATTAAAGAAACAAAAATTCCACATTTTTCTGTTTTGCTTGAAATGATCAGTAATCAGGACTTTTTCAGCTTCATCAAATACGAGAAAAGATGATACAAAAAAAATCACATATTTGGGGTAGTCACCTCAAGAATCAGCCTGATGGAAAGAATGTGCTTTTTTGTGCAGGACGTGATGTCAAGGAATTACCAATGGCAGATGAGGTACTGCTACCATATGATATTTGGACCAACCGCGCACATTGCATCATGCTTGAGCGGCAAGGGCTGATTCCTAAAGAAAGTTTATCAAAAATCTTAACAGGTCTGAGACAACTTGAAAAACTTATAGAGACAGGTGAGTTTTCACTCGATCCGACCAAAGAAGATGTACATATCAATGTTGAAGCATTCATTGCTGAAAAACAGGGGGAGGACGCTGGAGGAAGGATGCATATCGGACGTAGCCGAAATGATCAATCTAACTGTGATATGCGGCTATACTTACGAAGCGCCGGGTTAACCCTTTTTGATTCTGTAAAATCTCTGGCAGCATCTATACTGTCTCAGGCAGAAGAACATACAGAAAGTGTAATGCCCGGATTCACGCATTACCAGCCTGCAATGATTACCACTTGGGGGCACTGGCTCTGTGCTTATGTTCAGGGACTCTGCAGAGACCTGGAGCGTATTTCATTTTCTATTTCGCAAATAAATCGCAATCCTCTGGGAGCCGCCGCATCATTTGGAACGTCATGGCCGATTGACCGCAAACTCACCGCGGAATTACTTGCATTTGAGAAGGTTGATAGCAACACACTGGACTGCATTGTTTCTCGCTGGGAAAATGAATCTCAACTCGCACATACAGTTGCAATGCTGATGAATCACCTCAGCATTATTTCGCAGGATCTCATTTTTTTAAGTCATCCATATACGGAATTCCTTCAGATTGACGACAATTATGTAACCGGCTCTTCTATTATGCCACAAAAGAAAAATCCCGATTTTGCTGAAGTTATTAAATCAAAAGCGTCTCTTGCACACGGATTTTTATCTGGTTTACTGGGTGTTCAAAAAGGTGGTTTGAGCGGCTATAATCGCGACACCCAGGTTACAAAATATCTGGTCATGGATTTGATCCGGGAGTGTGAAGAGGCGCCTTTAATTTTAAGAGGTGTCTTTGAAAGTCTGATCATCAATACTGTAAAAATGAATGAGAAATGTGAAACAGGTTTTTTGAATTCAGTAGATATTGCGGATCAATTAGCACGAAATATGGAATTACCGTTTCGCGAGTGTTATCATATGCTATCACGTGCGGTAATACTATCTGAACCGGAAACAAAAATAACTTCCTCAGCTTTGCAGAAAACTTTGATAGAGTTTGGACACCCAACTGAAATTGCGTTAGATCTTGAACAGTTCAATAATCCCCGAAAATTAGTTGAACAAAGACATCACCAGGGCAGTCCATCTCCGGAACAGACTTCACTGCAGATAGAAGAGCTTTCAGAACAATTAAAGTTGCTTTCCGCTCCTATTGAAGATCTGCAAAAACATGTTCTTAATAAACACGAAGAATGCCGAAATTATGCAGTCTGAGAGCTTGCAAATTGGTGTAATCGGAGCTGGATCATGGGGTACATCTGTGGCGAGACTACTTTTCAATAACGGCAGCATCGTTCATCTATGGTGCTATGAGACAGAAACCAAACAAGATATTCTCACAAATCACCTCAATTCTTCTTTTTTACCCGACATTCGGCTTCCAGAATCAATTGGAGCCTCTAACGATTTGTCAGAAGTAGTACGGAATTGCAGGATTCTCGTAGTCTCTGTGCCTTCGCACTTCTCCAGAGAAATTGCCAAAAAAATGCGTTCGGAAATTTCGGATAAACATATTCTGGTCATTCTCAGTAAAGGCATCGAACAACACTCACTTGCATTGATGAGTGAAATTTTTACAAATGAGCTAGACAATCTGCCAAAATTAGCAGTTCTTTCCGGCCCGACATTTGCTCGTGAAGTTGCATTGGATTTGCCTTCTGCGGGGGTATTGGCCTGTGCTGATGAAGAAACAGGTTCCATGCTTCAAAAAATTTTTCATACAGATCGTTTCCGTCTTTACCGTAGCACAGATCTCATCGGGGTACAGGTAGCAGGTGCAATTAAAAATGTAATCGCAATTGCATCCGGAATTACGGAAGGCATGAGTCTCGGACTAAATGCACGTGCAGCATTAATTTGTAGAGGGGTTGTGGAAATGACACGCCTCGGTACCGTGATGGGCGGGTCTGCAGAAACATTTATGGGTATGTCGGGAATAGGAGATTTGGTTTTGACTGCAACCGGAACACTTTCACGTAATCACAATCTTGGTGAAAAACTGGGACAGGGATTTTCTTTGGAAAAATGTATCCCGGCAGGCGGCGCTGTTGCAGAGGGTGTACGAAACTCAGTTTCCGTCCATGAACTGGCAGACCGTTATAATATTGAAATGCCTATCTGCAATGCTGTTTATCAAATTTTACATGAGGGAATATCCTGCTCTATAGCCCTAGATAAACTCCTGGAACGTGATCTTCCGAATGAAGAAATGATGTGTTTTCAAATTTAAATAATAACCATTAGTTCATTCTAATCAACAAAAATGAGTAGTTTCTTTTCTAGAAAAAAATGGAACAGGGTTTTTCTTTATCTATTATTCATTTGCAGTACATTCAGCATTGCAGGCACTGATGCCTCAATCACAATGTTATTTTTGATCACGTTTCTCCACTGGCTTTGGGACCGTAGATTATCTCAACTTAAAAATCCACTCCTCTGGGCAATTTTATTTTTCATGGCTTCTGCAGTATTTTCAGGTCTAGTGAACGCATATGAGACAGAACACCTGATGGCACTTCGCACCAATTGGCGGCTCCTGCTGCCTATACTGCTTGCGGTAATTCTGAATGATGTTGCTGAGGATCAGCTACTTTGGGTGTTCTTTGTATTTGTTATGTTGATCGCAATTTATGGCATAATCCAGTATTTCACAGGAGTTGATTGGTTAAGGCCGGATGATCAAAATTTTACCACACCTTATTTCTCAGGTACTTCATTAGAAAACTCTGTTTTCCATGGGAAAGGAAATTTCACACATCACTTGACCTATGGGGGGTTCTTACTACTCTGTTTCCCACTTTTGGCGTCACTCATTTTTTGCAATGACTGGAATGCCTTCAGTCGCTTATCTGCGTTAGCAATTGCTATTTTAGTTTTACTAGCAATCGGCTCTTCATTGGGACGTAGCATTTGGTTGGGAACTGCAATGACAGGTACAATTCTCTTTTTTAGGCTCTTTCCAAAAGCAACAATGGCCATTATGGTTATAGCGCTTGCGGGCGGAACATACCTGTATACACAATTTAGTAAACCTTCTTTTGAAATCCAAACACCTACAAATCGTATTGAAGTCATTCAAAAAAGATTCATCAGTGGATTAAATCTTAAATCAAATCAGGATAGATTATTGATGTGGGAAACTGGAATTGCTGCAATCAAGGATCATTTCTGGTTAGGAATCGGATACAATAATGACTCGGTAGTCATGCCTGCATACCGCAAAATAGCCATTAAACGCACAGGTCACCGATTCCAAAACAACGCAGGAACAGGTGTCCACAACATTTATCTGCAAACCTGGTTGAATTATGGTCTGATAGGCTTTTTGGGTTACCTAAGTATTATCTTAATTTTTTTGGCTCAGAGCATAAGGACTCTTTTTCGAACCACTCGTTTTAGCTTCGAAAACTCTATAGTCTGGGGTTCCATTGCAGGTGTATGTGGATTCATGGTCGCCGGTTTTTTTGAAAACAATTTTCGTGACGGGGAAGTGCAGGCGATGCTGCTAATCCTAATGGGCTTGAGTCTGAGTCAAAGACAAAAATTAAATGATCGAATTTTTTAAATTACAAAACGTAAATAATAAAGTTCACTAAAGTTTTGATTTTTGTCTCCCTGATTTTACTCCATGCGAACTCCCACTGTCTTGCTTACTAAAATAGTTCCCCTCAATAAAATTAATAACAAAACTCGCTAAAACATAGAGAATGTCTGAATCAAATCTATGGGCTTAATTATAATTTCGTTTATTGCCTTCATATCATTAGGTTTACCTGATGGACTGTTAGGCGTCGCATGGCCTGGAATTCGAGAGTATTTTGATTTACCTGTTGATGCCTTGGGAATCATCATCTTCTGTGGGACAGGCGGTTATATGCTTTCCAGTTTTTTGAATGGCATTCTAATACGTAGTTTAGGGATCGGGAGACTGTTGAGCCTGAGTTGTGCTGCTACAGCCTGTAGCTTGTTTGTTTACGCCCAAACCAACAACTGGTTGGTTTTCGTGACCTTTGCTGTAATTAATGGTTTGGGCGCAGGTGCCATTGATGCTAGTATTAATACATATGTCGCAAAATATCATAGTAGTCGCATGATGCAGTGGTTACACGCGGGTTTTGGCCTGGGAATTACTTCTGGACCTTTAATCATGACATTAGGAATAAGTCTGACTTCACACTGGCAAGGTGGATATCTTTTTGTTTCAATTGCAATAGCAATTCTTGCTTCGGTTTTTTTCGTGACAAAAAGAATGTGGTTAGGGATTTCCGTATACAACAATCAAGACCATCATGCTGAGACCGAGGCATCACTCTTCGAGACACTGAAAACAATTCCAGCTCAATTGAGTATGTTGACTTTTTTTCTTTATGGAGGTGTTGAATTAGGGTTGGGCATGTGGATTTATTCACTTTTAACTGAATCACGTGGAGTTGCTCTAGAAGTCGCAGGATTTATAGCCGGGAGTTATTGGGGAATGTTTACAGTTGGACGCATAATCGCCGGTTTGTACACGAAAAAAATAGCTGACAGGAAACTGATTTATCTAAGCGTATGCTTAGCGCTCTTAGGAATTGGATTACTGATTACAAATTCCGGACAGTTGACATCAATTATCGGAATTGGAGTCGCAGGCCTTGCAATTGCCCCTATCTTCCCCGGGCTGGTTTCCAACACAGCAAGCCGAGTCGGCCAGATTCATAATGCAAATACGATTGGATTACAAATCGCGGCGTCGGGATTTGGAATTGCCATTGTACCATCCTTAGCCGGTCTGCTTGCAAAAATTTACGGTTTAGAAGCGATTCCTCTTTATCTGCTGATAGTTCTATCACTGATGTTATTAGTTTTTGCAGCCATGAATTTTCAGTCAAATAAAAAGGCCAGATAATCTTCACTAAAAAAACTTCTAAATGTGAATAGAAAAAGTGTTTGGTATTTTTTGAGGGAAAATTTTTAATCCTTCAAAAATAACGGGCATAACTCAGTTTTTAAGAATAAAATAACGACTGAAGTGTATTTAGATAAATCCACCTAAATAACTAATTAACGATGAAAGAAATCTGCATCCAGTATCACAAAACAAAAATCGGTGAACTAATCTTGGGTTCTTTTGCAGACAAAGTTTGTCTGCTTGATTTTAATCACAGAAAAATGAGAAAAGCAGTTGATCATAGAATTAAAAAAGGATTAAATGCAGATTTTATAGAAAAGGACAGTAATATTATTCAAAAAACTAGGATAGAGCTGGATGAATATATTCAGGGAAATAGAAGAGAATTCGATGTGCCAATACAAATGGTAGGCAGTGATTTTCAAAAAAGTGTCTGGAACACATTATTAAAAGTTCCTTATGGAACCACCTCAACATACCTTCAACTGGCAAAAGACATTAATAATAAAACAGCAACCCGTGCAGTCGCTGGAGCCAATGGGGCAAACGCAATCGCGATAATAATACCCTGTCATCGTATAATTGGCAGTAATGGTGAACTAGTAGGATATGCAGGAGGATTGACAATAAAAAAGCGCTTGTTAACTCTGGAGCAAAAGAAAGATTATTATACACAAATACAACTACCGATATAAAAACAGAACGCGTAATCATTTCAAATTGTTTCGTTTCCATAAGGTTTTAAGCTTTGGAGCTTACTTCAGCTATTTTATGGAAGCATCAAACATCGTCTACAATCAGCATTATTTCGGAGTTTTGATTGGAAAAAATAAAAATGGCAATGGACTATATACAAATTGAAGAACACGGAGATCCGGAAGTTTTAAAACTGGATTCAATGCCCGTTCCGGAACCAAACCCGGGTGAAGTTTTGATTCGTGTCGCAGCCGCAGGAGTCAACCGTCCTGATGTCATGCAGCGTAAAGGTCTTTATCCTCCACCTCCCGGCGCAACAGATGTTCCAGGACTTGAAATTTCAGGAACTGTTGTTAGCGTAGGTGAAAACGTTACCGAACCAGCAGTCGGTGCAGAAGTTTGCGCACTCGTTGTTTGCGGAGGTTATGCAGAATATTGTCTGGCAGCGGCTTCCCTATGTTTGCCGATTCCCAAATCTCTCTCGCTTGATGATGCCGCGGGTCTTCCTGAAACTTTTTTTACTGTCTGGACTAATGTCTTTGAGCGGGGTCAACTAAAATCCGGAGATAGTATACTTGTACATGGTGGAAGCAGTGGTATTGGCACCACTGCCATTCAACTCTGCAAAGCTTTTGGGGCTAAAGTATACACCACCGCAGGGACTCCAGAAAAATGTAAGTTTTGTGAACAGCTTGGAGCTGATGCAGCAATCAATTATCGTAAACAGGATTTCTCTGAAGAAATAAAAAAACTTACTGATGGAAAAGGCGTCGATGTGATCCTCGACATGGTTGGTGGACCTTACTTTCCAAAAAACATCAGATTGCTTGCAGTTGAAGGACGACTCGTGCAAATTGCCCTGATGCAGGGCAGTAAAGCAGAAGTTGATTTTCTCTCTTTACTGCTTAAACGTGTAACATTGACCGGTTCCACACTCCGTCCACGCAGTATTGAACAGAAAACTAATATAGCGCAAGCCCTGCGAAAAAATGTGTGGCCACTGCTAGATTCGGGAACTGTACGCCCAATCATTTATCAGATATTCCCACTCGAGCAGGCAGCAGAAGCCCACATTTTGATGGAAAGCAGTACCCATATTGGGAAAATATTACTCAAAACTGCCACGAATTGACCATATTTAAAACAGCTCTTTTATTCTGGATTATGAACTATATGAACTATTAGAAAGCCTACTTTATGTCCGTAATATCTTCACTTTTCAATCCAACTACATTTGAAAAGGAGAACCATTTCTGAAAGACTGTAACCTTCATTAATTTTCAAATATTTTGAAGTGAAATTCCAAATTTGTGACGAATCATACGATGAAGAAGTTGATCGTTTTCTAAACCGGAAAATCGTATTTCAGTTCTGATTTTGTCTCGAATCATCCTCAAATCTTGTTCTGTCCGGCTTAACTCAATTTCAATTTTCAAATTGAGCTGCATTAAGGTTGCGAGCACATCTCGACGCAAGCGATTTTTGAGCCGCAGCAACTGTTCCTCTGTTCCTTCTGCTAGCAACCCCTCAATCTCTGACTGATTGTGCCCCATCATTGAGAGCTTCATCCAAATGGAATACAGGTCGTCCCGTTTGTCTACTGGAGGTTGTTGACCGAGTCCGGGAGGAACTCCAATCAATAGGGCTGCCAGTAAAACCACCATAACAACCTTGGTTTTAAATGCCATTTTTAACCTTTTTTTCTAGAGATTACGATTTACGCAATTTGCAATGCAGTCAATCCATTTAATGAAAAATGAAGCCACTAGACGTAAATCAGACTTTTGGACAAAAGAAGCCACCACAAACCTCAGATTGCTTAATGAAAGTGCGCAGTTCTCCACAGAAGATTGTTGACAATAATGTAATAATCAACTGTCAATGTTTTGACTACTATTTGTCTAAAATTTACAAGAACAACGATAAGGATTACTCTCTGGACGTACCGCTCCCTTAGAAAATAAAGCAGACGGAATTCAAGACAGAATTCTCCCTGCTTTCTTCAGGGGAAAGTAAACCAAATCTCATGGTTCGTTATCGACAATTCCGCCCTAAACTTTAGTAAAAAAATGAACGTGGGAGGGGGGGGATATAAAAAGGAAGGCGGAACAGAAAGCTCCGCCATTAGAGCTTATTAGCGGTTGCTCTTAAGAATTGTTACAAGCCCACCGTTAGGACCAGGAACAGCACCTTTGACCAACACTATTGATTCATCCTCAATAATTTTGACAATCTTTAAACCAAGTTGTGTTACCTTACTATTACCATGACGGCCGTGCATTTTCTTACCTTTGAAAACCCTTGAAGGAGTTGCACATTGTCCAATACTCCCTGTTCCGCGATGTCCACGGTGACCATGGCTTGCAGGCTGACCGCCAAATCCATGACGCTTCATAACTCCGGTAAAACCCTTACCTTTTGAGTTCCCAGATACAGCGATGCTTTCACCTTCTGCAAACAAATTGACGTCAAATACTTGACCAATTTCTACTTCATCAATATTCTCAACTTCAAAATCACGTAAGAAACGGGTTGGTGTTTGAGTTTTAAAATGTCCCTTGATAGGTTTGTTAACTTTGCGTTCAGCAATTGCTTCAAATCCAACTTGAACATGGTTGCAACCCTCTTTTTCTAAAGTCTTTTTTTGTACAACCGTCATTGGCCCCGACTGCAACATTGTTACTGGTAGAGCTGTTCCATCTTCCTCAAAAATTTGTGTCATACCAATCTTGCGGGCCAAAAGTCCATTTAACATGGAATCCTCAATAAGCAATATCTTAATTCTAATTTACACGCTCCTCTATTTTTAAGAACGCATATGAGTAGTTTTAGTAAAAAATTATTCTATATTAATTATTGCTGGACTACAAGTTTAATTTAAAAAATGCCCAAACTGAATACAAAATGCACCTAAATCCTAAACTTTCTAAGTCATCTTTAAATTGTGTTAAACATGAAGCCAAAAAGAAAATCTTCTGTTGAAACTACAAATGTTGCGTTCTCATAAGTCAACCGATATAATCTTACAAAACAAAGAAAACAATATTCTTACAAAAATCTCTATGAAGTTGTTAATCTTAGGCAACTGGAAACATTTGTTGGCGAGCCTGCTAGTTATCATAATTGCAGGAATGCTGGCTCTTGGCGGATATATTTACAAAATATATTACGATCCCATCAAGAGCAGTGACCTAGAGAACAGTTCCATCATCCTGATTCCACGTGGTTCCACTTTCGACAGTGTTACGGCAAGTGTTAGAGAAAAAGGACTACTGCCTTACCCTCGACTCTACGACTTTTTGGCAAAACAGTTAAAAGTTTATTCACGAGTGCAAACAGGTGAGTTTGAGATTCAGCATCGCTGGAACACGTTTGAGTTATTAAAGTTTCTGATTTCTGGAAAAAGCCTCCGCTACCGTATCACCATTCCAGAAGGCAAAAACTTTAATGATATCGCTGAACGCCTTTCTCTTGCAAAGTTAGCAGACAAGGAAATTATTCTATCACTGAAGCATGATCCAGGATTGTTGCTCAAAACAGGAGTTCCGGAAGCAACTTCTCTGGAAGGTTTTTTATTTCCTGAAACTTATTTTTTCTCACGTGCAGAAACTGAAAAACAAATCCTATCAGCGATGATAGCGCAATACCGCAAGGTTTTTAAAAATAATTTTCTGCAGCGTGCAAAAGAAATAGGGATGGGTGAATATGATGTGCTTATCCTGGCTTCCATAGTTGAAAAAGAAACTGGAATAGATACTGACCGGCCAATGATTGCATCTGTTTTTCACAATCGAATTAAACGCAGGATGCGCCTGGATAGTGATCCTACTGTAATTTACGGGTTGAAAGATTTCAATGGAAATTTGACACGCAAACATTTACGTACACCAACTCCTTACAACACTTACAGACGTTATGGATTGCCCCCTACTCCAATCTCAAACCCCGGTAAAGCCTCAATCAATAGTGTCCTTTATCCTGCTAAAAATAAATTCCTCTATTTTGTAGCCCGCGGAGACGGCAGCAGCAAATTTTCAAAAACTCTCCGTGAACATAATAAGGCTGTCTGGTACTTTCAGAAAGTCCGGAAAAACAGACAGGCAATGAGCCGTAAACGTAAGCAGAGATCCTCGGCTAAATTATAGTCCCATGTCTTTAACTCAGTCAATTACAATTAGTGATTCTGAACTCGATTCATTAACAAAAATCCCCCCTAAGACAGATAACAAATTTCTACTAATCGGTTATTATATCAGGCAACACTGGCTTTCTTATTCAATTGGGATACTCGCCGTTCTGATAACAAACTGGATTGCAGTAAGTATCCCAGAATATGTGCGTTTGAGTATCGATCTGTTAACTGATGGTTTGCATGCAAGTCAGGATTTGTTGTGGGAATATCTGATGATCATGCTAGGGCTCGCATTGATCATGATAGTTGTAAGGACCTCCTCGCGGATATTCTTTTTTAATCCTGGCCGTGCCATTGAATGTCAGATCAAAAATGACATGTTCAAAAAACTAATGGCACTGCAAAAGAATTATTACGAAAAAAATCCATCCGGAAACATTATTTCACGAATCAATAATGACATCACCGGTGTACGCTTAATTTGTGGTTTTGGACTCTTGCAAGCTTTCAATATAACAACCGCACTTTCGATGACACCATATAAGATGTGGCAACTTTCACCAAACCTCACGATTTACTGCATTATACCAATCGTTTTAGTTTTTACATTTGTACGTTTGGGAATGCGTGTGCTTGTTCAAAATATGCGTACACGTATGGACAGTCTCCAACGTCTTTCTGGATTTACTGTTTCCTCTCTATCTGCCATTGACCTTATTAAAAGTAAAGCTATGCGAAATTGGAGTACCCAAAGATTCGAGAAAGAGAATCTGGATATGCAGTTGCGATCCCTGAAAATCGCCTGGATTCGCTCATTTGTTATGCCGATGTTGAACAATTTGGAACATTTTCTAAAAATCTTGGTTTTACTCATAGGGGGAATGATGGTAATTCAGGGAGACTTCACCATCGGTGAGTTGACTGCTTTTATCGCTTATTCCGCATTGTTGACTTTCCCACTGATGGGGTTAGGTTGGGTAACGACCATGTTTCAACAGGGTTGGGTAGGATTGACTAGTGTTCAAACGGTTCTGCAGCAGGATTTACCACGAGCAAAATTTCTTCCGCTTCCGGAGTCGAAACGCAAACAACTTTTTGCTAAAAACGGCGTGAGCATCAAAAACCTAAATTACCGCTACGCTGGGAGCAAAAAAGATGTTCTCCAGAAAATAAATTTTCAGATACTGCCAGGACAAATCATTGGAGTTTTAGGACGTATCGGCTCTGGAAAATCAACTTTAGTAAACACTTTAAATCATTATCTAGATGTCACTCCTGGTTCAATATTTTTTGGCAAGCAGGACCTTACCCAAATCTGCGATAATGACCTCCGTACTTCCATCAGGACTGTCACTCAGGATCCATTTCTGTTTTC
>SHAT01000026.1 GCA_004213175.1 Pseudomonadota bacterium
AGGGAAAAACTAAAGCTGAGGGAAAAACTAAAGCTGAGGGAAAAACTAAAGCTGAGGGAAAAACTAAAGCTGAGGGAAAAACTAAAGCTGAAACTGATTTAGAAGTTAAAGTATAATCATCAGAACAAACCAGTTGAAAACATCTCATTCTAGAAGCAATGATGACTGTAGCAATAAAAAGTAAAATAAAAAAAGGAATACATGTCTGAAGTACGAGTATTTGAACTGGCGAAAGAGTTAAATATGCCTGCAAAGCAACTGCTCACTAAGATGCGAAAAGCAGGAATTCCAGTTACGGGTAACTTTTCAGAACTGTCCTTGGAACAAGCTGAGATAGTTAGAAAAATGGCAAAAACCACCAAAGGAATTATATTTCCTAAAGGAGCAAAAGCCAACAGCTCAGGCCATTCAAAAACTACAGCCAAAGATATTGAAGAACAAGTAGATAGCAAGCAAGACAAACCTAACAGAAGTCCTTCAATTGTCACAATCTCGACTAAATCTATACTGAATCCAGAGATAACTGACGATGAGCCAAAAAGACGCGTTCGCAGAAAAAAGAAAAATACTGAAAATGTTACGACGGGGATTAAATTTTCTAGTAAAGAAAAAACAACAGCAGGAGTGCTAGATAATAATGAGTTTTCAGGAGATAATCTCGAAGCTGAGAAAAAGACACGCCTGGAAGCTGAGTACTCTGCGGAGGAAAAAACTAACACTCCAAATTTAAGAGAGTTACAAACTGTTTCTACTGCTGAAGAAGTAGTTTTGGGAAACATTAAAGAAACACCTGCAATATTAGATACAAGAAAACAAAATCTTGAAAAAACAACTGGTGGAGTTACAAGAAAGACATTTGATACAGATAAAGACTCACCAGATGATGAAGATAAAAAGTCTAAGAAAAAAAAGGTGGTTTTCAAGCAAAATCAAGTTTTAGAAGATGGAGAGTTGACGGGGAAGAATAAAAATTTACGTAGACCTTATAGAGAAGAGAAACGCAAAGGAGGAGGTGGACAAAGAGATTATTACTTCCATGAAAGAAAAACCCGTCATCGCAGGAAAGATCCACAGCATAGGAATCGACAAGATAAACCTACCAAAAAGTCTTTAAACTCTGATGCGCCTAAGCACGTTTTCAATCCTCGAAAAAAGAGTATCCGGATAGGAAACCATGTTGTTGTCGCAGAACTTGCAGGATTGATTGGTATCAAGGCCCCGGAAATCTTAAAAAAACTGATGGGGCTAGGCATTATGGCCACCATAAACCAGACAATCACTGGAGAAACTGCGGAGTTAATTGCTTCAGATTTTAATATGGTAGTTGAAGTAGAAACTTTCGAGTTGACTGACCTACTCAAAGAGGATGAACCGGCTGCTAAAGATTTGGAAGTACGCGCACCAATTGTGACGATAATGGGACATGTTGATCATGGAAAAACTTCTCTGCTTGATAAAATCAGGGAAACACGTATTGCAACTGGTGAAGCTGGAGGTATTACCCAGCATATAGGCGCATATCATCTGAAGGCAGGTGGAAATAGGGTTACATTCCTCGATACACCGGGACACGAGGCATTTACATCTATGCGTGCCAGAGGGGCAAATATCACCGATATCGTTGTACTTGTTGTAGCTGCTGATGACAAGGTCCAGCCTCAAACTATTGAAGCAATTCAGCACGCAAGCGCGGCAGATGTACCAATAATTGTAGCGGTGAATAAAATCGACCGTCCTGAATCTGATCCAATGAAAATTCAACAAGAACTTCTCAGCCATGAACTAATTCCTGAAGATTTGGGTGGAAGTACAATATTTGTGAAGGTCTCTGCAAAAACAGGTGAAGGAATTGAAGAACTTTTGGAAATGATACATTTGCAGTCAGAAGTCCTCGAACTGAAAGCTACCCGCAAAGGACTTGCACGTGGAACTATCATTGAGTCAAGAGTACGTAAAGGACAGGGACCTGTAGGTACAGTTCTGGTTCAGCGAGGAACACTCAAGATAGGTGATTATTTCGTTATGGGTAGTATCCATGGAAGGATACGAGCAATGTATGATGAAAGAGGCAATTCGATGGAAGAAGCAGGCCCCTCTATACCTGTAGAAATTTCTGGTTTAAGCAATGTTCCTGAAGTTGGTGAAATATTTGTTATTCTTGAAGATGAAAAGAAAGCAAGACAAATTGCTGAGGAACATGAGCACAAACTCAGATCAGAAAATATGATGGCTGATCAGAAGACAAGCCTTGATAACCTTTTCAGTAAGATTGAAGAAGGTAAGGCCAGTGAATTACGTCTGATCCTAAAAGGAGATGTTCAGGGTTCGGTCGAAGCTCTAAAATCCTCACTTGAACAAATAGGCGATGAAAGGATTTCCCCTCGTTTTCTCATGTGTTCAGTAGGCAATGTTACCGAAACAGATATAACATTAGCATCCGCTTCAGACGCAATTATAGTGGGGTTCAACGTGAAAATGGATGCGAAAGCCAAAGAAATTCGTGCCGTCGAAGGAGTTGATGTAAGGCTTTATGAAGTTATATACAACGCATTGGATGATGTAAAGGCCGCCATGGAAGGTCTTCTGGAACCTGAAATCAGAGAAGAAATTCTAGGGCATTTGGAAGTTCGCCAGGTCTTTTCGACAGGTAAAAATGGTATGGTTATCGGAGGTCTCGTCACAGACGGTAAAATCCTTAGAAATGCTATGATACGTGTATTAAGAAAAGAAGAGAATATCTTTGAAGGCTCTATCATCTCACTCAAAAGATTCAAAGAAGATGTCCAAGAAGTAACACAAAACTATGAGTGCGGAATAGCTATCGATTTTGCTAAAATTGAAGATGGAGATATAGTGGAAGCATATGAACAAATTGAAGAGAGTGCAAGGCTCTAATTAGGAACATGAAAAAAAAAGGAAGAATTAATTTCAGTACATTGGTGCATCGAAGACTCTCCGAAATAATTCTTTTAGAAAGTAAAGATCCCCGTTTCAAAAAAGTTACTATCAGCAGAGTAGAAGCTGCACCAAATATGTCTTCAGCAAGAGTATATGTCTCTATTTTTCCATCAACAGGAAACCAGAAATTGGTTGACTTGTTAAATAAGGCAGCAGGTTTTTTTAGCATACAATTGGGTAAGGTAATCAAAACCCGGAATACTCCAAAATTAACTTTTATCTATGACGTAGGATTTGACCACAGTGATAAAATTGAAATTTTGCTACAGAGCATAATCCCAAATAATTCATATAATTCACAGAAATCTGAACTTGATAATAATTCTAAAGCTTTAGAATGAATTTTTGGTTTTTTGCTACGAGAAATGAATTTCTTGCGAATAATCAACATTAACAAACCCAAAGACTGGACTTCTTTTGATGTCGTTCGTTTTGTAAAACGGAGGTTTAACGAAAAAAAAGTTGGACATATCGGGACTTTAGACCCCATGGCAACAGGAGTCCTACCTGTTTTTCTCGGACAGGCCACTCGGCTAATCCCACTCTTTAATAATTTAGACAAATCTTACTGTGCGATTTGTAAGTTTGGAGAATCAACGGACACATACGATGCAAAAGGTAAAGTGATAGAAACCAATGATACTTCCTTTTTAAATCCGCAAGAAATTAATGAAACATTTTACTCATTTCTCGGGCAGCGAGAACAGCAAATTCCTGCATTTTCTGCTTCAAAAATCAAAGGAGTTCCTGCCTATAAACTAGCAAGAAAAGGTTTTAAGGTCCCCATCAAATTTCGTACCGTCATATTCCACGAATTGGAGGTTGAGTCTCTTTTAATACCTTTTTTTCAATTCAGAGTAAAGTGTTCAAAAGGAACTTATATCCGTACACTTGTAAATGATCTCGGGCTTTTACTAAAAGTAGGAGCACATCTTACATCTTTGAAAAGATTAGCATGTGGAAAGATGTTCCACATTAACAATTCAGTTACAATTAATGAACTAAAAATAATAGGAGATGATACAGATTTACCTTGGATTTCACCACTAAAACTACTGAATCACGTCTACACTGTAAGTGCAACAACTCATATGATGACTTTCATAAAAAACGGTCGTCAAGTAGAGGTCCCCAAGCCCATTGAAACTATTAAAAACATAAAAAAATATCCAGAAAATGAATTATCCATAGAATCTAATCAAATTCAGACAAAAGTTTTAGATTCAAATCATAATTTGGTTGCTATCGGTTACGTAATGTGTGAGAATAACAGTTGGTTATTTAAACCAACAAAAGTTTTTATCTAGTTAAGAAAATTTTTTAATATGTTAACAAAAAATCGAAAAGTCGAAATTATAAACAAATTTGGAAAAAACGATTCCGATACTGGCTCTACGGAAGTGCAGGTTGCATTATTAACTGAGCGCATCAATTCATTGACTGAACATTTGCGTAATCAACCTAAGGATTATAGTTCCCGCAGAGGATTATTGAGACTAGTGGGTCAACGTCGTAATTTTATGAATTACCTCAAAAAAAGAGATATTGATATGTACGGATCTATTTCTGAAAAGCTTCAGATTCGCGTAAAGTGAGTCAAACAAAACTGCACAGGGAACTTGTCCACGGGGGCTGGTATTCTGTATGGTATTTATTGGTCAATTCCATTTGTACCGTTTCTATTCCCCCGTATCCGGTAAACATGAAGTCTGCTTTCCCTCATTCTGCTATTCCATTTTAGTTAAGTGAGAATGAATTTGTTGAAAATATAGTGAAGCTATCTAAAAGAGACAAGCGGATTAAAATTAAATTCAATGGTCCATAATTAGCAGAACAATCCATGTTACATTTGAGAATACCGAGAGACATTTGAAAGGGTCTTAGCCCTGAGTATAAATCGTTAGAACGTTGATAATAGGAGTATAATGAAAATTGTAGAAAGAGAATTCGGACCGGCAACTATAAAGCTGGAAACCGGAAGAATGGCCAAACAGGCCAACGGATCCGTATTGGTTACTTACGGAGATACAGTTGTATTGGTCGCTGCAACTGCAGCAAAAGGATCAGGAGCCGGTGCGGATTTTTTCCCCCTTTCGGTATTTTATGTTGAAAAAGCTTATGCAGCGGGAAGAATCCCAGGAGGGTTCTTAAAACGTGAAGCCCGCCTTTCGGACAGTGAAACACTTATTTCACGAATTATTGACAGGCCATTGAGACCTGCATTTGAAGAAAACTACCTTGCAGAAACAATGATTGCTGCAACAGTATTAAGCCACGATCTTATCCATCCATCAGATGTTGCCGCTATGAACGGTGCTTCAGCTGCTTTGGCAATTTCTGATATACCTTTTCACAATCCTCTAGGTGGTGTAAGAGTAGGACGTATTGATGGTAAATTTGTCACAAATCCCAGTCCTGAGGAACTCGAAATCAGTGAGCTTAATATCTTCATGGCTGCATCAAAAGATGCAATTTTAATGGTTGAAGGTGAATCAATCGGTGTTTCCGAATCAGTAATGTTGGACGCCCTCTGGTTTGGGCAGGAAGCAGTTTTGCCAATCATCGAGATGCAGGAAGAATTGATGAAGAGTGTAGGCAAGAAAAAACGTACAGTCGATGTCCCGTTAGTAAATGCTGAACTAAAATCCAAAATTGAAGCAATTGTACCTAAACGTCTGCGAGATTCCCTCAGTATAAAAGATAAAATTGAGCGTTATGAGAGTCTAGATTCATTACGTAATGAAGTATGCAAAGAGATTCTGGGAGACTCACCAGATTCAGGTTCTGAAAATGAACTCAACCAAATTTTTGCTGACATCAAAAAAGATGAAATGCGCTCAAGTTTGATTAAAAATAAAATTCGTATCGACGGACGAAAGCCTTCAGAAATTCGCCAAATTACTTGTGAGACCAAAGTTTTACCACGCACACACGGTTCAGCCTTGTTCACACGAGGAGAAACACAGGCTCTTGCTGTTACCACCTTAGGTGCACGTGAAGATGAAAAAATGATCGACTCACTTGACGGTATTTCTTTTAAAAGATTCATGCTGCATTATAATTTCCCAAGTTTTTCAGTTGGAGAAGCACGACCACCACGCGGTCCAGGACGTAGAGAAATTGGACACGGAACTTTGGCAGAACGTGGATTGAGTCCTGTTGTTCCTAACAAAGCTGAATTTCCATATACTATCCGTCTGGTATCTGAAATCCTTGAATCAAACGGTTCATCTTCGATGGCTACTGTATGTGCTGGTTCTCTAGCCATGATGGATGCGGGAGTACCTCTTAAAGAGGCGACTGCAGGTATTGCCATGGGCTTGATCAGTGATGGTAAAGACAACGTTATTCTTTCAGATATACTTGGTGATGAAGATCACCTGGGTGATATGGATTTCAAGGTTGTTGGTACTGAAAACGGGATTACTGCCCTACAGATGGATATTAAGATTAAGGGACTAGGACGTAAAGTAGTTGAACAATCCTTGATGCAGGCTCGTGAAGGACGACTACATATTTTAGGGAAGATGGCGGAAGCGCTTAAAGAATCCCGCGAAGGACTTTCAACTTATGCACCTCGTTTTATCACTCATAAAATATCACCTGATAAGATAGGTACCGTTATTGGTCCAGGTGGAAAAATGATCAAGAGTATTGTCGAAAAAACTGGTGTAAAGATTAACATAGATGATGACGGCATTGTTTCCATCATGTCACGTGACCATAAGGCTGTAGATGATGCTCTGGAAATCGTCCAGAATCTGACTCGTACAATAGAGATTGGAGAGACCTATACTGGTCCAGTTAAGAAAGTGTTGGATTTTGGTGCGTTTGTCGAAGTTTTTCCTGGCACAGAGGGTCTTGTACATATTTCAAATCTGGCAGAAGGGCGAGTCGAAAAAGTTACTGATGTTTGTAAAGAGGGTGATATTGTCACCGTTAAAGCAACCGGAGTTGACAGACGTGGTAAAATACAACTTAGTATCAAAGATGTTTAAGTCGGAGCATCATAGACATAGCGCATTTTAAAAAACCGTCTGCTGACCTCATCTTTCCTGAAAAGGGTCAGCAGATTTCCTTTCCAAGTAAAGCAACTCTCAGTTATTTTATTAATTCCATAAAATTGACTGAGGCACGTCTATAATCCTCAATCAGGCACTATTAGTTTGAGTTTGGCCTTGTCACAGGCTAAAATGATGTTGATTATTTCTGTATTACCTCACTAAAATTATTGGCTTCTGCATGAACCTCGTCATAACTGATTCAGGACTAGGGGGTCTCTCTGTATGCGCCCAGTTGATGTCTCTATTAAAAGAAAGTGCAGGTTCCGGTAATTCAGTTTATCCTGCTGATAGGCTGAAGATCAGTTATATAAACGCTGTTCCTTCAAACGAACGCGGTTATAATTCCATGTCTGGAAAAGCAGAGCAAATTGTGATCTTTGAAAAGATTCTAAGAAACACAAAAATACTAGTTGAGCCAAATTACATTTTCATTGCTTGCGGAACACTGTCTGCACTTTTAAAAGATTTACAGTTTAACAAAGATAACAATAGTTTGATTGAAGGAATTCTGCCGATTGGGTTAAAACTTCTTCTTGACAGTCTTCATCAAAGTTCAAAAGCAACAGCTCTCATCTTTGCTACGCCGACTACTATAAATGCTAATATTTTTCAGGATGAACTTTTTCAACAAGGAATCAAGCATAGCCGGATAATAACTCAAGCTTGTCCCGAACTGGCAACCCATATTTCAAATGATCCTGCAGGTTCATTTGTGGAAGATCGAATCAGGCACTGGGTTCACCAGGCTTTAAGCCAATTGCCAGCAGACAACTCGGGGCCTTTGCTAGTCTTTCTGGGCTGTACACATTATGCATATCGTGAGGGGCTATTCCGAAAATATTTTTTACAGGAGGGTTTCAACCAGATTAGCATGCTTAATCCTAACATTGCCGCAGCCGATTATTTGCGTAAAATAGTCCTGCAAGGTCAACGATCTGACAAAAATCAATCAATGGAGATTTCCCTTGAATTTCTATCGCCTTACGTAATTCCGGAACAGGAAATTATAACACTCTCGCAACTGCTGAATCCTATTTCAGCTGAAACCTCGGAGGCCTTTCAAAATGGCAGGATTTGCCCCGAACTACTTGCCGAATGAAACATGACTACAACTGAATTAGCTGAATATAAACTGCTTCCCACCCTACAATATTCAGAACTGGTGGACTCAGTAGGTAAATCAAAAACTTGGTTTGGACTACTTAACCTCCGTGATTATCCAGCAGATAATTTTCCAGATGCCGGACAAATTGCGGATTACATATTTGCTGAGATTGCACAGCCTGAAATTCAAATCTTCTTGCTACTGATTGAAAGGCAACACGATGAACCATGGGCTGGAAATAGTGATTCTGTCTATATTCAGCAATTGTGTGAAATAAAAGCCCAAAAAACAAATTACAATGAACAGTACACAGAAATAATTAAAAGGGGCTGTGTTTGGAAAAACATGCTTCCTTTCGATAATTTACTGGGAATAATAACTCAAAATACTGATAATCCTCTGGAATCTGTAGCAAAAAACAGACATTGCGTCATCGTCAATACCGCTCAACCCTTAAATCTAGAAGTCCTAAATATTCAAAAACCTTGGGGATATGAAGGATGGTACACCGGCGTTGAAAAACGAGGTGTGGTAAGAGTCACAGATAAATATGGAAAAACAGAATTACCTCATGCACTGACTCTTTTCAAAAAACAACTGCTTGCAGATTATTCAATTCCTTTGATCTTACTCAAAACCCTTAATCCTCTCGCTGAGGATGTAGTTGGAGATTTGTATTATGAAATGCATGAAGAAAAGTGGGAAGTTTATGTAGTGACAGAAATTGATAAAACCGCCTGGCCTTCCGGAACAGGAATTATCAAGGCAGGACTGCATCCAAATAAAATTGCAGAATATCAACAAAATCACGCTGAAAAATGGTCAGACGTTCTTATCGAAGATTTTAAACAGGCAATTGCTGAATATGAAAAGATAAGACGTCTGATTGATGAGTCAGCAGAAGAATTTTCAAATGAACTTTCTGCACAGGAGATGTCACTCAGGAAAAAAGCTGCTGATTTTGTAGGAGACTGTCCTGTAAAAGTAGGAGACATTGTCAGCTTTCCGGTGTTCCAATTACACTCACTAAGACATGGTATCAAGGTCATCGAATTTCAAACACCACATTACGAACGTCTGATTGTGATGTTTGCTCAAAAAGTTTTGACTCAGAAGCATTGGGATACAGAGAATGCGTTAAGTAAAATACTTCCGGAAGTTTATAAACAGCCTGAACTAGAAATATTACATAAATCAGACGGCAAACTGGTTGAACGTTTTGTTGATTTTCCGCAGTTTACTGCTGACCGTATTTCTCTGGATAATGAGCATACTTGGGATGATCAACTAGGCCGACAATACCATTTACTCATCAATGTCTCCGGACAGGCTACTGTTTTTCCAGAAAACGGTCAGTCTTTATTTTTGAATCATGAAGAAGCACTTTTTTTGCCAGTAGGAATGGGAAGTTATAGGTTGAAAAGCACAGGAGATAGTCCGCTAATTTGCTTAAAGGCAATGCCTAAATAACTCATGATCGTAGAAGTTGCACTTAATTTACCACTACGTAGGTCTTTTGATTATCGTTGGCCGAATAATCTAGCCCGTGTTCCTGAAACAGGATTACAAGTGCTCGTACCATTTGGGGCACAGAAAAAAGGCGGTGTTGTTGTTCGAGTTAAAGAAAAATCCGACTTTAGCCGGTTAAAATCAGTTGAATCACTGGTTGATGAGGAACCACTTTTTTCCTCAGAAATGCTGAAACTTACAAAGTGGACTTCTGAATACTATTTTTGTGCCTGGGGTGAAACCCTGAATTCCGCAATACCTGGTGGACTCACCCTGCGTTTAAGCACTAACTATACTTCAAGCTCAAGCTTACTTCCAAATCTTGATAAACTGAGCAAAGCAACGCTTTCACTGATACAGACACAAAAAACATGGACTCAGAAGGAGTGGCTTAAATGCAACCCTGTTGAGCGTGATCATCAAATACTGAGGGATTGGATAACGAATGATAATGTGCAAACAAGCCATCTTTTACTTGGACAAAAAGCTAAACCAAAAATGGAACGTTGGGTCAACCTGATCAAAAATGTTGAGGTAATAAAACCCGCGAAAAGACGTAAATCAAAACGTGAGCAAATAATTCAGATTTTGTCTGAAAATCCTACTGTCTGCTGGAGTGAAATTCAAAATAGGGTAAATGCCCCATCACAAGCCTTAAAGAAACTTAAAGAAGAAGGTTACATTGATTTTTTTGAAAAACGCGTTTTTCGGCGGTTTATTGAAGGAGAATTACCTCAGATCGAAGCATTTAAAGAACTAAACCAGCAACAGAAACTTGCTTTCGATGTACTTGATAATTCAATCGAAAAAGGCGTTTTTCGCACTTTTTTACTGGAAGGCATCACTGGCAGTGGAAAAACCGAAGTCTATCTTCATGCGGTACGCGCTGCATTCAAGTCAGGCAAATCATCTCTCGTTCTCGTCCCTGAAATTTCACTTACACCACAGTTGGTCAACCGATTCCGTTCTCGTTTTGGGGATCTTGTGGCAGTCCTACACAGCGGAATGGATGATGGTGAACGTTTTGATGAATGGTCCAGGGTTCGTAATGGAATTGCTACAATTGTGATCGGCGCGCGCAGCGCGGTTTTTTCTCCCTTGAAAAACCTGGGACTAATTGTGGTTGATGAAGAACATGATCCTTCATACAAACAAGGAGAGTCTCCACGTTATCACGGCCGTGATACTGCCATTTATCGTGGATTTGCGACTAATGCAACTGTACTGCTTGGCTCTGCAACACCTTCACTGGAATCAGCAAATAATGTTCAAAATGGTAAATATGATATTTTACGTTTAACTTCACGTATCCATCAAGTTCAGTTGCCGGAAGTAAAACTTCTGGATATGAAAACTGTGTCTAGTCAAAAAGGGAGCCCATATTTTTCCAGTGAACTGGTCGAAGCCCTGCGTTCACGCTTACTGAAGAATGAGCAAAGCATCGTTTTTTTAAACCGCCGCGGTTTCGCCCCTCTGGTTCGGTGTTCAAAATGTGATTCGACTTACACATGCCCCAACTGCAGTTTGAGTCTCGTGTACCATCAAGGCGCAAATCAAGTGCGTTGTCATCAATGTGACTTCGGCAAATTTCTTTATAATATTTGTCCGGATTGTGGAAGTGAAAATACTCCGATAATTATCGGTACAGGAACAGAACAAGTTGAAGAAAACCTTAAAATGTTTTTCCCCGAAGCACGGATTTTACGAATGGACCGCGACACTCTTCACGGAAAACACGCTCTTTCAAAAATGCATGAGCGTATCCGCAAACACGAGGTTGATATTGTAATCGGAACACAACTTGTGACCAAAGGGCATGACTTTCCGGAAGTGACATTGGTGGGAGTAATTATGTCCGATTTATCACTGAACATTCCTGATTTCCGTGCAAGCGAACGTACGTTTCAGCTACTGACTCAAGTAGCAGGAAGGGCTGGGCGCGGTTACAAACCAGGGGAAGTACTGATTCAAACACATAATCCTCTTCACCATAGTTTACTATGTGCTAAAGAGCACAACACAACAGAGTTCATGAAACTTGAATTGGAACGTCGCTTAAATCTCGGTATGCCACCTTTTAATTCACTTACTTTGATTGTCTGTAGCAGTCCCCATGAAGGACGCGCAGAAAAAATGGCCCAGGAAATTTTCAACAGAATAAGAACTATTATCTCAAATACACCAAAGACTAAAGTACCCGAAACTATTGAAAAGCATGAAACCACTGATGCAGTCAAAGTAATAGGTCCGATAGAAGCACCAATGAAAAAATTACGTAACCGTTTTCGCTGGCAGCTATTACTGAAATCAGATAATGTACAGCGGCTTTTGCATTTGTTGAAACATGTTTTTGAGTCTTCACTTTCACTCAAACGTGATGAGTTGGTGCAGATAGACGTAGATCCACATCATTTGCTTTGATGATATGAAAATAAGTTATGTTTTGAAAAATTGTTTAGGTAATTTAATGAGAATATTTTTTTAAAATTAATAATTTTTTATCAGGATAAATTTAATGGATTTTACACAATGGAGTCAACTGGCGCTGATCTGTGTCTTGGGTGCTATGTCACCAGGACCAAGCCTTGCGGTTATTCTAAGGAACTCAGTCTCAGGGGGTAGGACGCAGGGAATTATGTCCGGAATTGGCCATGGTCTGGGTATCACGTTTTATGCCGTAATTGCGATTGCCGGTCTGGTGGCAATGTTCAAAAACATTCCTCATTTTTTCACGATCGCGCAAATTACAGGTTCATTTTTTTTAATCTGGATTGGTTTAAAAATGATCATATCTGCTCTTTCTCAGAAGCAAAATGAAGAAGAAATAGAGCACACTCGAGTCACAGGTAAACAAGGATTTATCGAAGGTTTTTTGATTGCTTTCCTGAATCCCAAAATAGCAGCATGGTTATTTGCGCTGTTCAGTCAATTTGTAGAAGCTAATGCGACAATTACTGAACAAATAGTACTCGTTTCAACTGTGGGAGGCATAGACGCGTCGTGGTATTGCTTCGTGGCCTTGCTTGCTTCTTCAGGAGGACTTGTAGAAAGCCTGAAACGTAATGCAAAGCGTATTGATATAGGTATGGGGATACTGCTGATATTACTGGCTGCAGGAATGCTCTTGCGTGCTTTTAATCTTTTCATTTAATAAAATATTAATAGTATTCTATTACTTCTCAGGAATAAGCAGCTAAAAATCGAACTCTAAGTTAAATCTGTCTTCTCAAAATTGAATTATTTAATCACTCAAAGACAGTGCTGTATCATTTAAACAGGGAATTTTATTCAGGCATGTTTCATTTTTATTTCTTGAAAAGCACATTCACGCTCTGCAATCAGACTCAGTTCATCTTCACTCCAGCCACGTTTTTCCCACTTCATCTTAAACGTTTTCTGTAGTGTGTGCAGCAGCAGTCTAAATAAATCCTGTCTGGAATGTGCGGGATAAATACCTACAGATTCAAGAGAATGCATTTCCTGCCTCAGTTTTTCTTCACTGACATAGGGAAATATTTCAACTATAAGGGGAACTGAATCTTTGAGAGGAATCGTACCATGTTGCAAAAAAACTCTTGAAGAAGAAGAAGAGCTGCGGATATTTTTTACTCTTTGCGCGCTACCAATTATTTTTTTACCTTCCACCAAAATTTCATATGCAGATATTACTGAAAAGCATACGTGAGTATTGATTTTTTTATTTTGCGGACTATGCTCCCACAATTCCGGTTTTAGACCCAACTCCTCAAAAAAAGCGTAAAAACCTTTTGCTAGAAAACGGTAGTTGTCAAGCACACCTCTGTTAAATTGTTTGTCCAGAACACCACCTACAAGAGAATATGTCAGATCAAATCCGTGCAAAACCGCTTTCCCACCTGTTATACGGCGGACAATAGGAATACCGAGATTTTCGCATGCGTCAAGATCAATGCGATGATCTATCTTTTCATTCCTGCCCAGTGAAAGAGTAGCTTCTGCCCATTCATAGATCCGGAAAACAGGATCGTCATTTTTAGAATAATTTTCCAGCAATACCTGATCAGCGGCCATATTAAAACTACCGGAGCGTGGGATGTCTTCGATCAGACGCCAGATTTCCATCTTGAATTCTTAAATAGTCAGGATTTTGGATTTAGTAAACTTGAAAAATCCATACCTCCTGTCATTTTACCAATTTGCTCACCCAAAGAGTTCTGCATTTTTTGTTGACTTTGCCGTAGTCCTTCATTTACCGCAGAAAGAATCAAATCCTGTAGAGTTTCTATATCATCAACGTCCACGACTTCTGGATCTATTTCAATACTTTTTGCTTCCTGTTTCCCGTTGAAAGTCATTCTAACCATTTCTCCACCTACTGAAACCGTGAAAACCTGCTTTGCTAGTTCCTCCTGCTGTTGCTTCATTGTTTCAGAAAGTTCCTGAGCCTTTTTCATCATTTCATTCATGTCTATCATTAGATACCTTTTTGTTAAAAAGTTTATTAAGATTGGTCTGAAATGTTTTATTTTGGATGTTTTTGTTTGCATCTATAATTCTATAGCGCTGATTTTGCTGTTTGTAAAAACGTCGAGAATATCTTTCACCTGCGGGAATTCCCTAGCATTTTTACGTTTTAATTCATTTGACTGCTCAAAAAGGATTTGTTCATGTTCGACTATTGTCAGTTTTGAAGTCTCTGTAAGAGCTATCTCGCAGCTGACATGAACTGCGTGTCCACACCACTCTGTAGCAATTTCTTGCAACAAACTGCGATTCTTTTCTGTAAACATTGAAGGATAGTTTCCACTTTTAAACGCCAGACTCAATTGTGTACCAGTCAAAATCTGAGGAACAGCATTTCGAACAAAGCTTGCAAGCATTGAAGAACGTTTTTTAACTTCATCTGCAAAATCCGTCCATTCTTGAGCAGGTTTTTCAGACGATTCTGCAATATTCAACATTTCCGTCAGCGATTCATTTTCAACAGTCTTTTCTTCTGATTCATGATTTTGAGAGTAGTCTTCCTGTTTTTCTAGCGTTTCCGGAGCTAGAGTATTAGTTTCAAAAGTTCTCGGAATCTGTTGATTTTCGCTAGCTTTTTCAGTTTGAGTATAATTTAACTGAATTTCAGTAATTTCTCGTTTTTTATCAATTCCATGATTTTCCTGAGTATCAGAAGTTTGTGAAAAATTTCCCGAAGTTTCCGGTGTTTGTGTAAATCCTTGCATACTCATGCTTATATTCTGCATCGATTTTTCTGGATCAACCGTTCTTTCCCCAATATATGAATTGTCTTCATTTTGATGAAAATAACTGGTTCGCTCCTGATCTTGGGCTTCAGTCAATAGTGTTTCAGATTTAGGATTTACAGCATTATCCTGATTGTCTGCTCTCTTATGTGTTTCCTTTGTTTCGGACTGTAAAATGTTTTTAATGACTGAAGCATCAGCGGGCTGTTTTTTAACTCTGGAATCAACCGATAAAATATTGTGATGTTTTTCAGAAGAATTATCTGTTGGGGGGTTAGTCGACTCTTCGGGGATAGCTTTCACAAAAGTTGCGTTTTCAGAATTTGTTTCTGCAGGAGGACCCCCATTACGAAGATTCTTTATCCCATTGATTATTTCAGGAAGCCCCACCAGGGGTTGAATGGATGCAATTTGGAGAATTGCCATTTCAAAACAAATTTTTGTGTGGGCACTGTGCTTCATCTGCTCTTCCAGTTCAAGCAAAACATTAAATATCTGCTGTAGCTCATCCACACTTACAGCTTCGGATAAAGATGCAAAGATTTCTAGATCATCCCCTGAAATATCCTGGAACAAAGCCGTACTTGTACCTAGTGATTTTACAAGCGCTGTGGTTTTAATAGTTTGCAGCAAATCTGCTAAAATATTATGAGTATCATGTCCATACTCCTGCAACTCATAAAAATAACTCAGAGCTTCACCTTCATTTTTTTTCAGCAAAGCATTCGTAAAAGCAAAGCGAGATTCACTGTCCAAAATTCCAAGAATCTGGGCCACTTTTTGATCAGATGCACTTGTTCCACTAAAACTAAGAATTTGATCAATTGAAGTCAAAGCATCACGCATGCCCCCTACTGAATTCCGAGCAATCATTTCGAGCGCCCCGCGTGACAGTTCAAGCTCTTCATTAAGGACTACTTTTTCCAAATAATCCACCATAGTTTTTATCGGAATTCTTAAAAAATCGTAACGCTGACAACGTGAAATAATTGTCTGTGGTATTTTGTGAGGGTCAGTAGTAGCAAAAATAAATTTTACGTATGAAGGAGGTTCTTCCAGAGTTTTCAGCAATGCATTGAAAGACTCAAGAGTAAGCATATGAGCTTCATCAATGATATAAACTTTGTAACGACACCTCGCAGGCACATAATTTACATTCTCACGCAGTTCACGGATATTGTCAATTCCACGGTTGGAAGCTGCATCAATTTCATAAACATCCGGTGATGCATTCTGACTTATCTCTATGCAGTTTTCGCAGATATTGCACGGGTCGCCATTTTCCTGATTCAGGCAATTCAATGCACGAGTTAATATTCTCGCCGCACTCGTTTTTCCAACTCCACGGGAACCGGAGAACAAAAATGCATGTGCTACTCTGTCAGCAATAACCGCATTTCGTAAAGTTTGAGCTGCGGTTTCCTGTCCAATTAGATCTTCAAAGCGGATAGGACGCAACCTGCGCGCCAGTACAACATAGGACATGAAAGGGATTCCGATTATTGAAAAGAGAGGCCGGGTAATGCGGCACATCTACAAGATCTTAGTGCTGCTTCCGTTAGGATCTGACACGGTTCGAAATTTTCAATTGCGCACCCCCAGCCATCAGAAGTATTGTAGATATTTTATAAAACTTTTATAAAGAATCAACTCTTTAAAATAATTATTTAATTAGCCTCCACTTCTTCACAAAGTATGCGAATACTGTTAGACTAAAACTCGAAATATTTTTTTATTAATAAAGTCCGGTATATTTTTTTATTTTTTATGGCTAAATGGTTGATAGTCTCAGATGTCGTTGAGTTGCTACATGTCCCGGAAGCGACCATTTACCGTTGGATTCGACAGGGTGACATACCCTGCGTGGTAAGACGTGGTAAGTATTATTTTAACCAGTCTACTCTGATAACATGGGCTGAATCAAAACATATTCATATTGAAAAGCATTCTCTCAGAGAGAGTAAAATAAAACAAAAAGCGAGCACTGTTCAGTCCCCGCTGATTGAAGCTTTCGAGAATGGGAATGTATTTCACGCAGTTCCTTCTGACTCACTAGAAACACTTTTCAGCGAAATACCGGCCTGCATGAATTTACCAGGACATATTAAAGACACATTGGCAGAACAACTGATGCAGCGTGAAATTCTTTCTCCAACCGGAATTGGAAATGGCATAGCTGTTCCTCACCCAAAAAAACCGCTAGGACAGCAATTAAAAAAATCTATGATCGGTACTTTTTTTTTAGAAAAACCATTGGACTTTAAAGCACCGGACGGACTTCCGGTATTTGTCGTATTTGTCTTGTTGAGCGCTGATTCTTTTCACCATCTGCATTTGCTCTCTCAACTGGCTCGACTTCTAAATAATACAGATATAAATGACTTTCTCAAAAACTCCCCTTCATTAGAAATTCTCGTTGAAAAATTTCAAAAAAATCTGGCGAAGACAGCTTAACAAGTTTCTTTCACGCGGTTTTGTCGGAAATGATGCTAATTTACTTTCACGTTTTCAAGCTGTTTCGGCACGTGAAGCAGTAGTGATGATGACCGCCGCTCTGGGGATCGGACTAATTTGCGGGATACTTGCCGTAGGACTCAACTGGAGTGTTCATAATCTGCGTCTTTTCATAGCTGAATTAGACCTGGGCTGGCGTTCAATTTTTTTCCCTTCAATAGGTGCAGGGATTGCTATTTTTTTAGTACGCCATCTCATGCACGATAACGATGGACATGGAGTTTCCTCAGTAATTAAAGCCATTGCAATGGGTTCAGGAACGCTTCGGAGGCGAATGATTTATTCCAGATTTTTTGGTAGTTTTCTAACTGTTGGAAGTGGAGGTTCAACTGGACTGGAAGGACCTATTGTTAGCATCGGCGGTGCTGTGGGTTCTGCACTCGGACGTTGGTTAGACATGAATGAACGACACAAAAAATTACTTGTGGGTTATGGAGCTGCTGGCGCAGTTGCAGGAATTTTCAATGCTCCTTTGACTGGTTTGATTTTTTCTCTTGAAATAATCATCGGTGAATGGACATATTTAACTATACTGCCGACTATCATTGCTGCTGTATCTGCGACAGAAGTTAGTCGATGGATTATGGGCAACAAGATTGCATTTGTTCAGGAAATTGCAGGATTTTCTATCACCTCTTTAATTGCATGTATTGCTCTCGGTGCTTTAACCGGAGTTATTTCAATATTGTTTGTGAGAAGTCTGCATGTCTGGGAAAAATTTTTTGCAAAAATATCTTTACAACCTTGGATAAGAGCCACTATTGGTGGTTTGTTTGTCGGTGTTCTTGGTTTTTACATGCCAGAAGTTTTGTCTGAGGGATATTCTGTAACTCAGTCT
Organism: Pseudomonadota bacterium; assembly: GCA_004213175.1. Classification (GTDB taxonomy): domain Bacteria; phylum SAR324; class SAR324; order SAR324; family NAC60-12; genus Arctic96AD-7. The sequence goes on from SHAT01000026.1 coordinate 18,217, forward strand.
TTTCTGACTGATTCAATACGTCCAGAACTGGGTATAATCCTCTTGTTTGTGCTTCTAAAATTTTTGGCGTGTGGTATCACTCTCGGAAGTGGTGGTATAGGTGGAGTATTTGCGCCCAGCCTCGTGATCGGAAGTGGAGTTGGACTTGCCTTCGGAATGATTTTGCATCTAATACAGCTGGATGGCATCGCTGAAGACGCAGCTTTTGCTTTGGCGGGAATGGCTGGTATGGTTGCAGGAGTAATGCATGGTCCATTGACAGGTATATTCCTTGTCATGGAGGTAACACGTGGATATTCAATGATTTTGCCCTTGATGCTGACTGCGAGCAGCGCCATGGTAGTAAGTTCATTCTTTGAAATTGGTTCTGTTTATACGCAAGATCTGATTAAGCAGGGGAGTTTGATTAAACGTGGAACAGACAGATATCTATTGCATCATCTAAATATTAGAGATATTTTGGATAAGGATTTCATCACTATCCCAGAAGGTTTACTTTTAAGGGATTTTATTGAAGAATTCAAGAGGTCACGCCGCAATTATTTCCCCGTACTAGATGATGAGAAACAATGTGTTGGAGTAGTATTTCTTGATGACATACGACCGTATCTTTTTGATACAAGTCTTTATGATTTAGTTACAATGGGATCCGTCATGCGAAACCTCCCTATGATCAATTTAAATGAACCTATCAATGTTGCTCTTAACAAGTTTGAAACCTCTAAGGCATGGTCATTACCAGTTATTGAAGGAACAATTTTCTTGGGAATGCTTTCCAAGTCAACACTATTTGATCACTATAGAAGAGAACTTCAAATTCAGGCAATTTGAAAATAATTCACGAAACACTTGATATTTTTTCCTGTTTCCTTGACTTTAACATTGACGCATCTTTTAAGCAGATCAATAATGACTGAAATTTTGTAATAATTTCTGCTGAATTATTTACTCATACTTTTTAACCTTTAATGCATTGAGTTATGAATAAATCAGAATTAATAGAAGAGTTATCTGTCCAAACAGGACATAATCCCAAATTAACAGATAAGAGTGTACGTATCTTTTTTGACCGTATTAAGGATGCTCTTAATGCTGGGGACAAAGTGGAAATCCGAGGATTCGGATCTTTTACTCTAAAAAATTATAAGGGATATTCAGGACGTAATCCTAAAACCGGAGAAACAGTTGATGTCAAACCAAAAAAGCTCCCTGTTTTTCGGACAGGCAAAGACTTGCGCAGTAGGGTGAATAAGTAAATTTTGAGGAAGGTCAGGAATTTTCGTTTAAATCTTCAGGAGGCTGATCGAGTAAATCTTTGTACCTGGGCTGGGGCTCAATTATCTTAGTGATTTGAACTGCGTGCTTGCCTTTATATGCACCTTGAGTTGCTAAATACTTCAGTTTTTCCTGTACTATAACTTTAAGTGGTTTATCCTGATCCTGATTTAATATTATTCTGTCACCGTTTTTTAAAGTAAGAAAATTCCTTAGAGACATCCGTGCTTCTCCAAGTGCGACCTTTACGTTAACCTTGGAGTTACGTAAATTTTCTTCAAGGCGGCTCACGTTAACCGCATTGACCTCCTCGTCGTAACTGGTTTTACCTGCTTCTATTTGTAAGCGAACTGGATCAAGCATCAGATAAGGCAGACAAATACTCATTGTGTATGGGACACGGTTGATTTCAACATCGAATGTTGTGCTCGCCACAACCTCTTCCTGTGGAACAATTGCCGCAAATTTTGGCTGCACCTCCATACGTTCGAAATATGGTTCCAAAGGTGTTAGCCTCTTCCAGGCTTTACCCAGATCTTCGAGTGCGCTGAACACAACTTTTGAGAGCATACGTATTTCAATTCCTGTAAATTCGCGTTTAGGAGGAGGTTTTTCAAACCATCCTCCTGCTCCTCCGAAAAGCAGGTCAATCAGTAAGTGTACCAGATGATGTTCAAAGACAAATAAGGCATGCCCCTGAAGTGGATTCATGCCAAAAATACTTAGTGAAGCAGGTGTTGTTATTGCTCCAAGATAATCTCTAAAACTTACCAGTTCTGTAGAACGACGCATGATTGTTACTGGGCGTCTTACATGATGTGAAAAACTCTGTGTGAAAATCCTGGCAAAGCGATCATAAACCGCTTCCAGTCCTGGCATCCGTCCTCGTATAATTGGAGTTTGGCGACCTAATTCATATGGTAATATCTCAGTTTCATGATCTGATACGGGATTCAGTCGTTTTTCCTGTTCAACCGAAATACGTTTTAATAGTGCACTTATTTCTTTCTTAGACTGAGACATAGACTTTTGGAGTAATGCAGTGAAATTAGGAGTTCTGGTTTATCTTGAAAATAATAACGATCATGTTCTGATGATTCACCGTGAGAAAGAAGATGAACATCAGGGACTATGGTTAGCACCGGGCGGAAAAGTCGAAACAAATGAAGCGCCGTACGAAACTGCGATCCGAGAAACACTGGAAGAAACTGGTCTTCATATTAAAGATCCTGAACTGAAAGCCGTACTCTCTTTCCCTGATAATGGAGACTCGCCTTTCGGTGATGAATGGCACGTCTTTGTTTTTTACACGAACAGTTTTTCTGGGACACTCACTTCATTTTGTCCCGAGGGCCGACTAAAATGGGTTCCCAAAGAAAAACTGACTAAACTGACGACTTGGGAAGGCGACCGACTGTTTACGCCCAAAATCCTGGAATCCGGAAGTTTTTCCGCTAAATTCCTTTATTCCGGAAAAAATTTATTAGACTACGCTTTTTCCGGGTGCTAAGTACAATTGTAAATTCTAATATATTGAAACGCAAGGCAAGACAACTTTTTCTCATGGTTATTAAATGTTACGTCATTACAGCTTAATCATAATCTTCGTTTTTTTCTTTACAGGATGTCAGTTTCAGGTTCGCTATCCCGCGGAGTTCCCATCAAAAACTGTAATCATCAATGAAGAAACTTTCTGGTTCTGGGGTTTAATAGGTGAGAAAAAATACGAACTTATTGATCTCTGCCCCCAGGGCAGAGTTTATGAACTGCATATCCACAATACCTGGATGCAGAGTACTTTAACTGCTCTCACGCTGGGAATCTACAGTCCACGCACAATCACAATCTACTGCTCTATACGAGGTGATTAGTCACTGTACTAAGGGATCATAATCAACCATATTTATTTAACGCAGTTTATAGCGTTGTATTTTACCGGTTGCAGTCTTAGGCAACTCTTTCAAATACTTAACCCAACGAGGATATTTGTATGGTGCGAGTCCACTTTTGCAAAGCTGGAGTAACTCGTCGGTTGTATCCTCCGAGGGTTCTATCCCGTCTAGTAGAACAACATGCGCCTCAGGTTTAATTAGTCCCGACTGATTTTTTCGACCAACTACAGCAGCTTCCAATACTTTTGGATGTTCTACCAATTTGGCTTCAATTTCGAAAGGTGAACACCAGATTCCACCTACTTTCATCATGTCGTCACTACGCCCACCATAAATAAAATAACCATCCTCATCCTGATGATATGTGTCGCCAGTATTGAGCCATCCTTCAGAAATTGTTTCAGCAGTTTTTTTCGTATTGTTCCAATAATATTTGCAAGATGAATCACCCTGTATTAGCAAACGACCTTCTTCACCCTGTGATACTTGTCCCCCACTTTCATCAATTATTTTTGCAGTATATCCTGAAACTATCCTTCCACTACTACCTGCCTTAATGTCTCCCTCGCGATTTGAAATAAAAATATGTAACGCTTCAGTGGAACCAATTCCATCTAAAATAACAGTCCCGGTATGCTCTTTCCATCGTCTGAAAATATCTGCAGGCAAAGCTTCGCCGGCAGATACAGAAACACGTAGAGAAGAAAGGTCCGGAGAGATCGAACTACCGCTGTCTGGCTGTTCAAGTGTCTGTAACTGGGCTGCGAAAAGGGTGGGTACTCCAAAATAAATCGTTGGTTTAAAACATTCAATTACTTCAAATGTAGATTCTGGAGTGGGACGGGCTGGAAATAAAATACAACTTGCTCCAGACCACAACGGAAATGTCATGCCATTCCCCAAACCATAAGCAAAAAAAAGTTTTGCTGCTGAAAAACAAATATCTTCTTCACGAACACCTAGAGTATCTTTACCGTATGATTGACTGCTAACAACCATGTTACGGTGACTGTGAACAGCACCTTTCGGTCTACCGGTTGTTCCTGATGAATACAGCCAAAAACAATCATCAGTTGCTGAAGCCGGAGCAGCTTCAAGTTCAGAATCTGAAGAATTCATTTTGTCCAGAAAACTTCCGGCTAATCCCTCGGTCTGCAACACAATTCCAGGTTTTACTGAAAGTAGTTCCAGAGAAGACTCTATTTCTTTCTTAAATTCAGGAGAATATACAACCGCGGTGCATCCAGAGTCTTCAATCATGAATGAATAATCATTTGCACGTAACAAAGTATTGATCGGAACCGGAACTATTCCAGACTTGATTGCCCCCCAAAATAAATAGAAAAATTCTGCGGAGTCCTTAACTATCATCAACAGTCGTTCTCCAGAATGCATTCCGAGATTTTTGAGTACATTTCCAGACTGATTAACACGTGCAAACAATTGACCGTACGTTACTTGTCCCCCTCCTGTTTCATGGATGATGACTTTGTCTTTCCGACCTTCTTGTATATGGCGATCTATGAAAGGTACGGCCACATTGAATTCCGGGGCAAACTCAATTTTTGCAGGACATACATTGGTATCAATGGACACAGTGTTATTTTGCATTTTTTCTTTCTGGACTCAACTGAATTTTCCTATATATATAGAAATATTTGTAATTAATATAAAAGTTGAAAATATTTACATTTTAAACTCATTCCAGCTTATCAGAACTTCATAAAAAAGAATAACCATGTCCTTGCATTAATCTGTAGATTTTTTTTGGCAACTACAATTAATTAAATTTTACAAATTCAAATTCAAAAGGGAGCCTATTTATTTTACTTTTGGGCGGTACAATCCAACCTGCGATTTTACCCGGTTCTGTAACCGGCTGCATCAGGGATTGAATATATTCCTTGTCTTCTTGAGTAGGTAGCCACTCATGGTGAAGACGCTCCCATTCTAATTGTGTGATGATATTTCCTTGCGGATCAGATTGAATCTCTGAAAATTGTCCAATGCCCCTATGGAAAGCTCGGTGCGGTAACTTCAATTGAAAATCTATCCCTGAGTCAGCAATTATTTTATTCCAGCGGCGTACACCTAAATCACAATCGAATATGTAATCATCACGTAAACGTTCGTTAACAGCATTAAGTGCCGGAACATCTACGTTTAAAATTTGGTTACCTTTTAACTCCAGAACTGAATAAGTTGAATCATGCAGTAAATGATCATCGTTAATTTTACTTTCATTGAAACGTCCCTTAATTCCAGTATTGTAATAGGTAGCCGCATTTGTTGAGAGCTCCTGTCCAAATAAGTCAACTGAAACACTAAAATGAAAATTTAAATATTTTTGAATGGTCTGTAAATCAATACCTCCATATTTTCGAACTCCATCTTCTGCAGCAGAACTTCTGATTTTATGCTCATTCATCAAATCACATGATCTCTGAACAACACGCCCTATACCTGTTTCTCCTACAAACATATGGTGAGCTTCCTCTGTTAGCATAAAACGACACGATCGCGCTAGAGGATCAAATCCCGATTCTGCTAGTGATGCTAACTGAAATTTACCATCTCGGTCTGTAAAATATGTAAACATAAAATATGAGAGCCAGTCCGGAGTTTCTTCATTGAAAGCTTCCAAAATTCGCGGTTTATCTGGATCTCCGGAATGTCTCTCTAACATTTCTTCCGCCTCTTCACGACCGTCACGCCCAAAGTAAGCCTGAAGCAAATATACCATTGACCATAAATGTCGACCTTCCTCCACATTGATTTGGAAAAGATTTCGCAAATCGTAAAGTGAGGGGCATGTTCTACCCAACTGCCGCTGTTGTTCTACTGATGCAGGTTCCGTATCCCCCTGTGTGACAATCAATCTTCGTAATTCGGAACGGTATTCCCCTGGAACTTCCTGCCATGCAGGCTGTCCCTTATGAATTCCGAAATCAATTGTACGATCCGAATCTGAAGGTGTCAGAAAAATCCCCCAGCGATAATCTGGCATTCTAACATAATCAAAATGTGCCCAGCCATCTTTTTCAACGCTAATCGCTGTTCGCAAATAAACGTTCAAATCATTACTTTTTTCTGGACCTAACCCACCCCACCATTTAAGATACTCGGGTTGCCAGCCTTCTAAGGCTCGCTGGAGCCGACGATCACTACTTAAATCTACATTATTTGGAATTTTCTCATTGTAATTAATGGACATAAAAAACCTGTGTTTTTGCGTTAGGATTATTTTAGATTCTCTTAAACCCTTTTTTTATCGTAATTTGATTGTTTACCGGTACCGTACAGATTGAGTGCCCCTTCTTCACCAACAGCATTTGGACGTTGAAATATCCAATTTTGCCATGCAGTCAGCCTACCGAAGATTTTTGTTTCAATTGTTTCCGGACCTGCAAAGCGCAAAGAAGCTTCCATACCTGTTAGGGCGTCCGGTGAAAAACTCGTCCGTTCCTCAACAGCAATCCGGACCTCTTCTTCCCAATCAATATCGTCCGGAATGAAGGTTACTAATCCCAATTCATTCGCAACGGCTGCATCCAAATTATTAGCAATTTCATTACGTATGTTTTCCACATTTTCAATATCATCAATAAAACGGGTTTGTATCCGTGTCAAATCGTTGCACATGGGTAATGCTCCAAAATTCATCTCTGTTGGACGCAACATTGCAGGATCATCATCTGAGTCCTCAAAAGAACCGTCCAGCATATAACTTCTGTCAGCAGCTAAAACCAGTTCGAGTAAAGTGCCCGTGAAGCAACTCCCTGGTTCGATCAAAGCCACCAAACTACGTGACACCAGATCAAGACGTTTGAAGACACGTTTTAAATTGAGAATGATTTCGCGAACTAGCCAATAATCTTGATTTTGAACCAAGGTCTGATCGATAGCAAACACTTGATCCGCATCCCCACTAGTTCTTAGGACCCACGTCCCTAACTCAAGTTCATTAAATGACAAATGCATAATTGCATCGTCCAACTCTCGTGCCATCGCCAAAGGCCAATAATTCGCACCAGCCTCAAGAATGCTTTCAGTCGTGGTAGGCAAATCTCCTTTAGGAGCATGGACAGTAAGGTTTACAATTCTGGTCTGACGTTTAAATTCGATGCTTACATTATCGTAAGTAATCCTGTCTTCTTCAATCTTACGATTAATAGGAGTAAGTAAGATACCTTTTTCGTTTTCAGGACGTGCAGATTTTTTCGCAAATTCAAGGGCACGTTCTTTTACTTTTTCAGTAAATTTTGAACGTGGAACAAGTTCATCTATCAGTTTCCATTTAACTGCCCGTTTTCCACGTATACCTTCGGCGAGAGTACAAAAATAATCTGCATGATCACGCCGAACTTTTCGTTTATCTACAACTCGAGTCAGTCCGCCAGTTCCAGGAAGCACAGCTAAAAGTGGTACTTCAGGAAGGGAAATTGCACTGGAACTATCATCGATAAGCATTATATAATCTGTAGCAAGTGCTAATTCATATCCGCCCCCGGCAGCAGTACCGTTGATTGCACTGATATAAGTTTGTCCAGAAAAACTCGTAGCATCTTCAATTGAGTTTCGAGTTTCGTTTGTGAATTTACAAAAATTTACTTTGTGAGCATGACTTGAAATTCCGAGCATATTAATATTTGCACCAGCGCAAAAAACTTTTTCCTTTGATGAGGTTAAAATCACTGTCCTGACTTCTGGATGTTCAAAGCGTAAGCGCTGGACCGCGTCATGCAATTCTATATCAACTCCTAAATCGTAAGAATTAAGTTTCAGTTTGTATCCGGTCTGAATTGCTGCATCTTCATTCACTCCCAACTTTAGAGTAGCAATAACTCCATCAATTTCAAGTGACCAGTGTTTATATTGCTCTATTTGTGTATTGAATTCTATCATTATTATTAGACCTCTTTTAATGATGGAGCGTTCATCTCTGTTCAAAAATACTTTGACTGTTCATAGGAACGAAAATATTATTAGTAACAAATAATATTTTACTTTTTTTATTTAAGTTACTTTTTTGCTAACAGTGTGTCAAGTACCATTAGGATCTAACACAGTCCACTAGTCTATTCACGATATGACTCTATTACCTGAGCCTAACCTTTCCATTGACACCAATTATTTAGATCAGGAGAAACGAAATGTAGGTTTCGAGACTACCTTAAAACGTGTATCTTTTCATACACTTGGTTGCCGGCTGAATCAATCTGAAACTAATGTTTTATCCCGCCGTTTTAAACAGAGTGGTTATAGAGTTGTTACTGGCACTGAACCAGCCGACATCTGCGTTATAAATACTTGTACGGTTACTGAACACAGTGATGCAAAAAACCGACAGGCAATTCGAGCGCTTCACAGATTGAATCCCGAAGCAATAATCACTGTAGTCGGCTGTTATGCTCAGATCAATCCAGAAGAAATTGCATGCATCGAAGGTGTTCAACTCGTAATTGGCAACGAGGAAAAAATGAACCTTACTGATTATCTGGAACATGTCACTTCTTCTGGTCCACCTTTAATTGTTCGTCCTAAAATTAACAAAAATACCTTTTGTGCTCCTGTAGTTCCGTATTCATTTTCCACACCAACAATTAATTCTCGGGAGTTAGAAGAAGATAAGTGTCACCCACCCCAAAAAGAAAACTCTTATTCATCAAAAAAAACAGATACAAAATTTAAATCGAAAGAAAAAAATGATGGAGATTCAATTCTGTCAAATATAACTTCATCGGACATCAACCATGTAGCCAAGTTAGATCAATTTGACAACAAAACCTTGCATCAAAACACACGTGCCGCCTTAAAAATACAGGACGGCTGTGATTTCATGTGCTCTTTCTGTATAATCCCTTTTGCGCGTGGACGTTCCCGTTATCGAGAATTCCAGAATTTAAAGGAAGAAGCCTCAATGCTAGTTAAAGAAGGTGTACGGGAAATTGTGATAACCGGAGTTAACGTCGGAACTTATCACATAGGGGAATTGACTATCTTGGATGTGGTTGATTATCTAAATAGTCTACCCGGACTGGCACGTATTCGAATCAGCTCAATTGAACCCACAACAGTACCAGAAATTCTTTTCCAGTACATGAATGACCCAGAACATAAATTGGTTCCATATTTCCATTTACCTATACAGTCAGGGGCGGATACTATTTTAACGAGAATGAAACGTCGTTATTCTGTTGCTCAGTACACAGATGAAATATGGCGTGCTTTTGAAACAGTACAGAATTTGTGTATCGGTACTGACGTAATGGTTGGTTTCCCGGAAGAAAATGATTCTGAATTCGAAAACACATTGAATCTATTGGACAAACTGCCGCTTACCTATTTTCACGTTTTCCCTTTTTCCTCCCGGAAGGGAACCCCGGCTTTTCATATGAAGGGACAAATACCCCCTCAAATCAAACAAAAACGCAGTGAAATTTTACGGGAATTAAGTACACGGAAACGTTTTGCCTTTCATCAACGATTTCTCGGACAAACCCGAAATGTACTATGGGAATCCAAAGCACCGAAGACTAATGTTAGTGGTTACACAGATAATTTCATAAGGGTTGTACTTGATCAAACTTATAAGACTGATCTAAGGAATCAACTGATTCCAGTCAAACTGAATGGAATTAAAGGGCAAACTATGTTAGGGAAATTTATACCAAGTTAAAATCAAATGTTTTCAATCGTAAGTTGGAATATTCAATACGCTAAAGGCGTTGATGGCCTTATTGATATGCAAAGAATTGCTGATGTTATTAAGAAAGGAGGATTGCCCGATATTTTGTGTCTGCAGGAAGTGTCCCGAAATGATCCTGACACAGCCAATGGCAGTGATCAGGTTAGTGAACTACAAACATTATTTCCAAACTATGAGCTTTTTTACGGAGCATCACATGACCGTCAAGGTGGGAAAGACGGTGGTCGCAGGCAATTCGGTAATTTGATCTTGTCCAGTCTTTCACCCCTCCAGGTAATGCATCATTTACTGCCTTCACCCGCTGACGCAAAAGTAAGATTTATGTCAAGACAAACGACTGAAATGATAATCAGTACAGGTTCCGGAAATTTACGGTTAATGAACACACACCTTGAATTTTTCTCTGAGAGTCAACAGTTGGCACAAGTAAAACGGATACGTGAACTGCATGAAGAAGCCTGCGGACAGTCTCGAGAACCTGGTTTGGATTACCCTAACAGCCCGTTTGCACTCATACAACGTCCGGAAAAAATGATTATATGCGGTGATTTTAATTTCGTTCCGGAAAGTTCTCCTTATAAGTTAGTAACGGCATCTTTCCCCGAACACGTTCCAGATCTAGTTGATGCATGGAATGAAATACATCCAAAAAATAAAAGGACTCCAACTTGTGGCATTTTTGATCACAAACAATGGAAAAAAGGTCCGCATTGCCGTGATTATTTTTTCCTCAGTCAAAATCTATCACCACAAATACATGAAGTTTCTGTAAATACAGAAACCGCTGCTTCTGATCATCAGCCGATCCGTATTACTTTAAAGTAGTTAAATGTCACGCTGGCTGTACATGATTTTTACAATCTTAATTACAGGCTGTACCGTTAATGCTTTGATGCAGGAAATAAATAGTTCAGACAGTCAGCATTATGTTTCTTGCCAACCTCATGTTTTTTATTGCTACAGCAAATCCGAGATGATCTGCCACAAAGGATATCGTGTTTTAACAGTTGCCCTTTGGGAAGATAAGCCCGAAATGATTGTTAAATGTAACTAATTGGAATCAACGATTGATATTTAAATCAACTCTTAATTATCCAACAAAAATTAGAAGAGAATAATGGTGTGCGCTTTGCACAACTAACGCTATTATAATAATGATGAATATTTTTCCCAATCTGCTTGCAAATTAAAAATAAGATTTATAAGATTGGAGGATTGCTTTGTAAGTATTGATTAAATTTTGAC
>SHAT01000027.1 GCA_004213175.1 Pseudomonadota bacterium
CGGAGCCTTAACTTTTGTGAATCTGAATTTAAATGATCTGATTCTGACTTTGGGAAGCTCAACCAGTCATTTAACTATAGAAAATGCGGTGGTGATAGACGCATCTACGGAAGGAATTTATACTGCAGACGCGGATTTAACTCTGCTGAGTACATTGACCATGAGTGATGGACAGTTGACAAGTACAGGCGGCAAGCTTAAATTAGCCCGTGCGCAAACATCTCGATTAAGTGGGAATGCATTGATGATGCTTGATAATACGGATTTGACCTCTGATGATGAAAGCGGAGTTGCGTTGATTGAAATTGATGGTGAACCCAACTTGAGTATGACTAATAGCAGTCAGATTTCATATATCAAACTTACCACTTCTGAAGGCACAGTTGGTTCTATCAGTACTTCCGGAGGGGTAGATTGCTTGTCCAACTGCACCGGTTTCACAGAGACTGATGCATATGGATACAATGTACATGGTTTATACAGAAATGTAAGTAGCGCTAACTGGATGCTCTCTGAATCTGATGGTGAACGTAAAACCGCTACGATGTCAATAAAATTGCTTAGCCGTCCTAGTAGTGATGTGGAAGTTTCTTTGAGCAGCTCAGATTTGTCTGAAGCTACCCTTGACAAATACACTTTGTCCTTCTCGGATAGTACATGGAACCGTATACAGCAAGTAAAAATTACTGGAGAAGATGACTCCATCTTTGATGGTGATGTTCGTGTACGCATATTGGGCTACACTGAATCAACTGACCCCAATTATAATACGACTACAGAGAGCAAACCACATGCTTTCAAATATACTTTTACGAACATCAACGATGATCAGCAAAAAGGCTTGAGTCCAATAGTGCAAATAGGTGATGATCAAAAAGTTAATGAGAAGACACGGGTAATTCTCGATGGCTCTGCTTCTTATGACCCTGATCCGACCGGACGCATTGTTTCATATAAATGGATTTATGTAGGACAGCGGACAGACATAACAATTACACGTGAAAGTGAGAGTATTTCATATTTTTATGCTCCTGATATTGATGAAACAATCGTCACATTATTTGGACTGGAAGTGATTGACGATGATAATACAGCAGCCTACGGTTCAACTTCAGTCACAATCAAACCTGTTAAAGAGGTCTCTGCTGTTGCAGGTGTTACCGGTGCAATTAAACCAAAATATCCAAAAGATATAACTTTGGATGCTGAAACTACAAATACTGATGGTTCAAAAACGCTTAAACTGGTTTCCGGAACAACCGAACTTGACATGGACATGAAAAATGACGGTACAGTATACAGCACTGTGAAAACGGACAACGGCACAACAGAATCCAAAGTGAATGTTCCAATTGGTGCAGAAGTCAATATGAACAAGGATGCTTCTCTTAGTGTTTTAATGTCACTCAACAGTGGAGCAATCCTGACAACAAACATCAGTACTGAAGGAGACATGACAGTCGGAGTGGCTTCCGGGAATACAGGTGCAAATGTAAAAGGGCCAAAGGGTTCTGAAGCTAATATCGCCACTGATGGTACTTTGATTCTTTCTCCGCCTGCAACTACAGATGCTACTAGTGGGGTAACTTCTACGGTAGTAAGCACGCTTAGTCCAGATGGTTCTACTTTAACAAAGATAACCCTTAGTGGCGGCAGTTCGGGCAGGACAACAAATGCTGCCAGTTCGGATTCAAGTGAGTCAAGTTTAAGAACAGATTCAGATTTGTCAGTCGCAATTGATACCAGCAGCGGAGTTGCCGCTAGTATGTCTGTAACTGAAGGAACACTTGCCGCTAGTATTTTAAACGACGGAAGCTCATCGACAAGTTTTGATAATGGTTCCAGTAAAACAACATTCAGCTCACTAACAGCTATGGACCTTCAGGTCAAAAGTGGTAAAGTTGTGAGTACATCAAGTGCTGAAACAGGTAATGATGGTGTAAGTAGGACGTTCACCAGTACCACCAGTAGTACGGAGACAGCTATTCAATTGCAGGGTACAGGTGTTTCAGAAAGCACTCTTAAGGCAGCAACCGGTTCTACTATAGCTCTCAGTAAAAATCGTACAGTTACATCCACTTTTGCACCAAGTTCTAGTATGAGTAGCAGTGTGAGTATGAATAGCGAAGGTTTTATGATACCGACGATTACCACTGTTTCTAACAACGCAAAGCAGATATTCCCTGGAGTATCTGCTGGCGGTACTGTAAGTCAGGAATCCGGTAAAATGGTAGTTTCAATTCCTTTGAGCAGTTCAGGGAGCGCACGCAGTTTTTCAAAAAACAGAACTTCTTTCAGATCTTCAACACGCACTGGAGTTTCCTCAGAATATTCGGAGACAGGACAATGGGTCGGAGTTGACACAACTTCTGGAAAACCGGTCTATGTCCAATCTCCATCTAGCGGCGCGACAGTTGTACTGGAAAATGCTTACGACAACATAACGAATGTTAGCCTGTCTTCCGGAACGGCGAATTTGCGCATCGGTGATGAATCTCCTACTGCATTTAGTGGAACTGTATCTGTGAGCAATGTTCCTGCATCCGTAACCATGAGTGGGGCACGAAATCTAGTTTCATTACCGGCTTTCACCACAATTTCACCTGCAAGCTTTGAAAGTCAATTCAGTGCTTACAAAGCGATTTGGGTACGCCGCAATAATGCATGGCAATTTTATACAAGTAGTGACAACAAAACTGCCTACACTGAGAAAGGATATACGGAGTTAAGTTCAAACATTGAAGCGGGGGAAGGATTTTGGGTTGAATTGAATGCACCGGTTAATCCTACAAATTTTGAAGTTGCGAATTATGGGGGATATACTGGATTAGCGCAGTTAAGCAGTATGACTTCCGAGTGGAATTTGGCCGGAACTGCGAAAAAGATTTCGGTTGAAGAAATAACTCAAGCCGCAAATTTTGATCAAACTTCTGAGGATGAGTCTAATCTTTTGGGATTCCTTGATAATTCAGCAGGAAATGGACCTTCTTCCGGTATGCAAATTTCAAACGTTAATTTTGAAGTAGCTTTAAACGAAGCTACCCAATCTTCAAGGATTGCTCTACTATTGGTAATGTTAATGATAGCATCAGCAAGTTTGTTGTGGTATCAAAGAAAGATTCTGGAAAGGAGATGGAAACAATCCATAAAATTCAATCTGCCGCTACCGGTAAGTGGGATATTTTTTGTAGTTGGTGTCCTAATGCTGGTTGCTGCTTGTGCTCCCCCTCAGAGTGATTCAACATCTTCAACTTTTGATTACACAGGTTCCTATGACCGTGTACATTCAGTTTGGAAGTGGGATGACACAAACAGTAAATGGTTAGCCTACTCTCCAAAAACTTCGGTCGCAGCGGAGTTAGTGACTCAGGGTTATAGTACTTTCACTTTCGTTGAGAAGGGTAAGGGATATTGGGTACGTCTCAGTACCAGTGGTGTACCAACCAGTCTTTCATTTGCAGAACCTCCTGCATTTTAAGCTTTATGTTTTTTACAGCTCCAGACTTTTGGAGAAGAAAAGAACGCAGCTCCTCGATCTTATTTTTTCTAAATGTCCTTACCTTGATGATTATACTAATACCAGGAATTCCTGGGGTTTTGTCTGCTGAAGAAAAAAAGCTACTTGAATTCACAGATAACGATTCCCGAGGAGGTTGGCTCAGTGGTGAACTGATTTTCACTGTTCCTGAAAGTGAAGATTCTGCAGAAAAATCGGCAAAAATTTCTAAATATGTACTGCGCTGGGGTAATAATCCCCATCAGCGTCTGGGAATGTTTCTTCCAATTGTGGTTCTACAGCCAGAGAAATCCGGGACCAGGATGCGAATCAAGTTTAAAGAAACCAAGATCCCACAAGGGGCCACTCACATTTTGCTTTATGCACGCAACGAAAATGAAGAGGAAAAAGAATTTTACAGCCTTATATTGATTGACAAAGGCGTTCCAAAAAGTAAGCCGCAGGAAATTGTTTTTGAACAAACAGGAAAGAAGGGCAACCGTATTCAGGGTAAAATTACTATAACACGGGCTTGGGATGAACGTGATTTGACCCACTATGCTGTTTATTGGGGTGAGTCTCCTGAAACTGTGTTGAGATCTCAGCCACCTGTTACAGTGATTGAAAAAAAATCCTGGTTTGGTAGTCTAGCCTCTCAGCTACAGGCACCCTGGAAATCAAACACATTGAGCGAGGAAATAGACGTTCTCTTAGCTCCGGAGGCTACACACCTGCTCGTCTTCAGCAGAAATTTGACAGGTCAACTGAATGATGGCACATCGGTTAAAATTTCGGTAACTAAAGAAGAAAAAAAAGTCAAGAACAAAAAAATGCAGCTGAAGTTAAAAACTGCTCCTTCAGGAATGATAGCCGGTGAAGTAAGTCTTGTCCTGCCTAAAGAAGAAACTGACTCTGAACACTATTTGTTGTTTTGGGGAAAAGATGAAAAAACAAGATTAGGTGATTTGCCGGCGATTACTCAATTTGAAATAAATAAAATCAAAGATGGTTTGACTGTAAAAGAAATACAAGTTTCCACGTTGACTGTGATGGATCAAAACCTGCAGGTATCAACAGTGAAAGATGCAGTCCGAAAATTAAAATATGAATTTCCACTGAAAACTTTTATTCCTAAAGACGCAACACACATTCTGGCATACACTCAGCAGAAATTCTGGTTTCAGGATGATGCAGAAAGAAGACTTATAGGGCCGGTTGCAAGTGTCGCAATTGAAGATCCTGATGGAAGCAAACAGAAAAGAAAAAAAATTACTAAGATCCAGGAAGGATTAAAAAACTTTTCTATTACAAATTTTAAGAAAGATACTATAAAGGCGGGAGATAAAAAAGGGTATTTGGATAATCCCCCAGTCGGGGGGAAACTAATTGAGAGTCAAAACAGGAGAGCTCCTGATTGGAGGATTTCTGAGTATCGAGGTTTAGGGCTTGGACTTTCTTTGTCAGGATTGAATGGAATTGCAACTTTTTATGATTATAATCTGGATGAAAATCAGCAATTGCATTACTCTATTGAACTTACTGGCCCGCAGGTTGGCAGTACTTTTAAATCACTGAGGTTGACCGAAGAAAGTACTGAAATGCAGAGTATAGAGTCAAGCTTATCCGGAAACTCGCTAGAAATTAACCGTACATTGCTATCAGCTACTTACCGTTGGTTTGTGGATGGTTCATTGATTTGGGGAATTACGGAAGGTTTTTATTATGGTGCAGGGGGTGGATTGGGTTATGCAACCTTAGAATATAAAGGCAGAGATGCAAATGTGACAACAGGTGTCTCGGGTGATATAGAGACTTTTAATTCAACAGCCACAGTATATTCCCATTCAACAAAAGGAGTCGGTCTTTTTGCAGTGTTAGACGCTGGTTGGCAGGGGTTAGAAAACTACTATTTTCAAGTTTCACTTCAGCCTTCATTCTATTTTTATTATAAAGACGGATTTGAAGAAACAAGCATACCTGTAGATCCAAATC
The DNA here is from genome assembly GCA_004213175.1 of Pseudomonadota bacterium. Classification (GTDB taxonomy): domain Bacteria; phylum SAR324; class SAR324; order SAR324; family NAC60-12; genus Arctic96AD-7. Next base: position 5,489 of record SHAT01000027.1, read on the forward strand.
AGCGTTCGACTGTCAAAGATCGATGGTCTAAAGCAAAAGATCTTAGCCGATTATTATTAGGATTTGGAGTATTTTTTTAAATAAAATGATACACTTTTCAGGAAAATACAAGAATAAATCAATAATACTACTGGCAGTATTTTTGAATTTTGCTTTTTCATCTTTTATTTCAGCAGAGGAAAAGCCGCTTGATGAACAAAAGACTGCAGTACGTTATGTTTTCACTCAAAGCGTTGAACGGGGGCTTCACCCTTGGCTACAGGAAGAAGTTGCGGATACATGGTTTGATAGTAAAATTCCTAAATCATGTCACATCTGTGATAATGTTTATCGTTATCCCACAGACAACGGTTCTGTGTTGACACGTGGAGTTCAGAATATAGTTAATAGGAAAAGGTTGGCTACAATTCTAGAAGTTGAAGAATTTTTGACTGTGATTGTAAGACAATCGGGAGAGGTGCTTAGTGTCGAAACTACGTTACACAATCTAGAGCAGGATGAACCGCTCTGGGCAAAAGTCTTTGAATGGTCAAAACCTTGGAGTTTGTGGTAAGAGAAGTAACATAGAATTATTTGTACTAAACTCAAGAAAAAACATCGCTTTAGAAAGTAAAAATTTTTTCTTGATCAATTAAGAATCTGCAGTCGTTCTCTTGTATTATACAATCCGGGATTTGGTATTTCACGTACGTTAATGTAACGTCTGGTCCCTTTTAATGAAAAACTCTGAATTTCGTAGCAACGGTTTTTGTAGTCAAAGAATATATCTTTTTTGATAGATTTAGCTAATTTTTTCTTCAGCTCTAACTCCAATCCATGGTGCTGGCCGAACAATCCAAAAAATCGTACCGGCATAAGTTGTCCTAAATTTTCAGTTTTAATCATCAGTTCTTTTTCTTTCTATTTTCAAAAAATATTTAAGCTACCTCGTGGACTAAAACCATCATTCTTACGATTTGCTGTCAACTAAGCTTATTTTTTTGAAGAATTCAAATACAAGAACTGTGCAACAAAATATTAACTGGACAAAATATACTAGTATAAAATAAATTTTTGTCAAGTTAATAATAAATTGATCCCTGATCATTATTGATGAGCCAAAAAAAATCCTAAAGTGAAATTTATTTCAATCAAAGATAGGAATATTATTTATCTTAAAAACCAATATAATTACTACTCCAACCCAATTATGCTGAGCATTAAATAAATATACAAGAATATTGAAAGCTGAGCTTGTTTGTTTTAGATTAATATCAAAAGCAATTATTTAAATTCAGTAAAGATGAAAAAAACACCAAGGTTATTTACAAATTTAGCAACAATAATTTTCATTTGCATGGGAACTCTGTTATCATATGTCTGGATAAATTATGATGATTTGGTGGCTGAACAGTCATACCGTCAAATGTGGTATTTAAATCATAAATATGAAAAAAAGTGAAAAATATAAGGTTGTTTTATAAAAATGACTGAAAAATAAAATAAATAAAGTATTAAAAAAGCATATTAACAATAGTATGAAATATTTTCTGTCACATTGAGCTTAAATTATGTTTTAGCCCTGAATTAATATTATTTAAAAAATTATTTTAGAACAAATTATGAAGGTAAAGCTAAGGAAAGCAGGACCAAATGAACTAAAAAATCCGCCGCAGAGTATGTCAGGAGTTGTTTTTGGTACACAGTTTTCGGATCACATGTTCTCTATGGAATGGGAAGATGGGAAAGGCTGGCACAATGCTGAGATAAAACCTTATGGTCCGTTATTGATGGAACCTTCTTCAATTGTTTTACATTATGCGCAAATGGCTTTTGAGGGGTTAAAAGCATATCGTACCGATTCAGGCGAAAACGTACTGTTCCGTCCAAGAGAAAATTTTAAACGTATGAACAATACTTCTCAGCGAATGTGCCTCCCGGATCTCAATATAGAGGAAGTACTAGACGCACTTAAGCAGCTTTTACGCTTGGAATCTTCATGGGTTCCGAATGAATCCGGAACCACGCTTTATATTAGACCAACTATCGTGGCAACAGAAGAAGCAATAGGTTTGAAAGTATCTTCCAAATATTTATTTTTTATTATTCTGAGTCCTGTGGGACCATACTATCCCCAGGGTTTCAATCCAGTAAAAATAATGGTTTCTGACAAATATGTGAGGGCTGTTCCGGGTGGTGTTGGCTATGCTAAAACAGGTGGTAACTATGCGGCAAGCATATTAGCAGAAAAAGAAGCAAAGAAACTAGGTTACACTCAAGTACTCTGGTTGGATGCGGTTGAAAGGCGTTTTATAGAAGAAGTCGGTGCGATGAATATCTTTTTTGTAATCAATGATGAAATTGTAACTCCCCAACTTACAGGCTCTATTCTTCCAGGGATAACAAGGATGTCAGTATTGGAACTTGGTAAATATTGGGGTTTAGAAGTATCAGAAAGAAGAATTCCCATTGATGAAATTCTGGCAGGATTAAAAGATGGTTCGGTGACAGAAGTCTTTGGTGCAGGAACTGCTGCAGTTATTTCTCCGGTCGGAGTTTTGAGTTACAAAGAAGAGGAATATTATGTAGGTAATGGAAAAACAGGAACTGTTGCTACTCGTTTTTATGACCATTTGACTGGAATCCAATACGGCAAAGAACCAGATCCTTTCGGATGGGTGGAATCGATTTAACTGTATATTTTTTATCAAACGCAAGAGTAGATAATGTGATTCCCATTTTTCGGTCATCCTGAAGGCTTAAAATTACGTTAGGATGAAATTAAAACCCGTACAATTATAAATCCTGGTTCTTATTATTCAGCCATATTGCAATTTTCAATTATAACAAGCTAATCTGCTGTGTTACAAATGCGTTGATTAATTAAATTATGCAAAGTTTAATATCTAATTATATATCTCTCCTTAGACATTTGCGACAGAAAAGCCCACTTTTATTTGTTATGCACGTTTTTTTCGTGGGTGCGGCTGTGTTGACATTATTGCTGGTCTTGTTGTCTAGTGGATTACGGTTACTCACCTGAAACAGTTTTTATTTCTGCGCTTCTTTTCGAACCCAGGCGTTTTTTTCAACTTTCAGAAACCTCTTAAAACTTGGTGTGTCCAGACTGCGTAATGCACGCCCTGCTGTTATTCTAACTTGGGCATTACGGTGCAGCAGCAAACGTTCTGCTAGCTTTTTTACTCTCTCAGGTTCAGTTTTGCTAAAACCAATTTTCAAGGCTTCAAATCCACGTCTTGCTAATGCTGCAAATGATTTGTCTGCGGTGTGCTCCAAAAAGACTGCAGTTTTTTCTGTAGGAAAAAGCGACAAAGCCTCCATTGCTCTAAAACGTAAATAGTTGATCAATGCCTTGTCCCCGGCAATTTCGATTAGGAGTATGTCTGTATCATCTCCAAGAGATTTAAATGACTTTTTTTCCAATTTCCAGTGACGTCCTTCAAGCAATTTCATAACCTTAGACTTTTCAGGAGATGCAACTGAAATTCCTGTCAAGTTCGAGAATAAGACGCAAATAATTAAAAGATATTTCATGGTCCTCCTTTTTGTAATTTTATATTGATTTCGAGAAAACTCTTTAAACTAAAAGATGCCTTTTCGATCATATTGAGAAATCATAATTTTATTAGTTCTTGACTTAAAATTATATTTCTAGTTTTGCTAGAGCTGTAACTATTTTAGGAAAAATTAAGTAATTTTCGTTTTATGAATTTTTGAAATATTAGTAAATTATTTTGCAATTGGTGAATACTTCAAGACCTGCCGTTGATGACTGGAAAGTGTTTCCTGCTTTTTACCGGCAGATCTGGAAGATGAAGACCAGGGTGTCCAAAACATCACATTCTCCGCACCGAAACCCTCACATTCTTCAGCAGACACTTCACCATTACTATCATTATCTCTGCTGCTTTTAGAGCATTCTGCTGTGTCACTTAAAATATCAAACGTTGTACCATTTGCTTCTGTTGGATGATACAAGCCAAGCTGATGCCCCATTTCATGAGCAGCTGTTTCACCCAGAAGTTGCTCATTCAGGGTACTGCCGGAAGCATGTGCGGTCAAACTGTTAAGCACTCCATTCCAAGCATTTGCAATACCCATTGATCCCGGCATTCCTGCAGCATTTCCAAGGATACCTGATGATCCACTTCCGGCATAGTCCTCAATAAAAAATAAATTGACTGCATTTGTACTACCCTGTGAAACAAGAGCGCTTGTTGTCGTGTCAGTAAAATCTTTAGATACAGTGGCATACTGGGAGTCACTGATTGTGATAGTACTGTTGATGCTGAGAGTGATTCCGTTTGCTGAGTAGATTCTTGACATGACGCTCAAGGCACCGTTTAGATCTGCAGCCGACCAGGTTGTGCCGGTGATATATGGCTGAACAACTATTGTCGCAGCATTTGGAAAGTTTCCAGTCCGCAGCGCCAATTTAACGCGGTCGCCAAGTATGTATTTAAATGTCCATGTACCTGCTTTTGCTTTGAAGCTGGATGATTGCGGCACAAGTACATTTGCATATCCCTTACCTGATGTACTTCCACTTGCAGCTCCATATAATGTTGGTGTTGAAGAAGAACTCAAAATATCTGTGCTGTCAGGATCGGAAAGTGAATAAAAAGCAGCCGATCCGTTATTATCTTTAAATACTGATAAAATAAAAGATATTCCGTTCGAGGGTACGACGAAAGAACCGTTATAATATCCATCATCGCCTAATGTTTGAGTTATTTCTGATACAGCAAAAGTTGATGTTGAGTTATCTTGTGAACTTGTTGTTGTAGAGATAGATTCTTTTTTTGCGCACCCGGCGACAAGTAATAGAGATGTTGTGATCAGGATGAAGCACGTAAGGAAGAGTTTAAGTTTTGTTTTCATGAACATACTAGATTAATATTATCTTTCATTTCGGTCTACCTGATACGGCCAATAGGAATGACGACGACTTTTGTGCTGTAAGTCTCACTTACCAACGAGATGCTACCTACGGCGGAAAAGTCGAATGCACTTAACGAAGGAGCATCCACTGTGCCCGCTGAAGATCATTTTTGGAGGGATCGGTCGTTTCTACAAATTCAGCTGGCTCCAACAGTGTAAACTGAAAGCAGGTCTAAAAGAATTCCCACGATTGACATTGAAAACATAAATTCGTATTAATTACCGTAAATAATTTAGTTACAGTTATTTATACTAAACTAATATATAGAATTAGCATGACACCATTATTTGGCAAAGTATATCTTCCAGATTTTTCCTCAGTATGCATTTGGATCGAAAAATCCTCTGAACAGAGTCAGAAATAATATTTTAATGTCAAACCAGATTGACCAGCGTTCGATATAGTACAAATCAAATTCAATTCGCTTCTCGAGTGATGTGTTTCCACGCCAGCCATTGATTTGTGCCCAGCCTGTGATACCTGCTTTGACCTTATGACGAAGCATGTAATTTGGGATTTCAGTTTTAAATTGTTCAATAAAAATAGGGCGTTCAGGCCTTGGGCCTACAAGACTCATTTCACCTTTGAAAACATTAAAAAGCTGTGGCAGTTCATCTAGGCTGTAATTGCGTAAAAAGATTCCAAGTTCTGTCCGTCGTTCATCATTTTCACTGGCCCAGACAGCACCGGTTTGTGATTCAGCATCAACATGCATAGAACGAAATTTTAATGCTCTAAATTTTCGACCGTCAAGCCCCATGCGTTCCTGACCGTAAATTGCTGGTCCAGATGAGCTAAGTTTGATTAAGATTGTTATCAAAAGCATTAATGGAGAAAAAAGAAGAATGACTAAAAAAGATCCTGAAATATCCAGCAGACGTTTGAGGATCTTGTTCCAGCCGCTCATTGGACTTTGTATAATTGTTATAATCGGCATATCATCAAAAGACTCCACTTCTGTATGCAGTGTGCGGAATGTTCCAAGTTCCGGAATAATCTTTACATCAACCCATTGTTCCGCTAATAGTTCTTTTAGCCCCGTCAGATAGTGTTGTTCATCTAAAGAAAGAGCAATAAAAACTTGATCAATATGGTTTGCCTGAATAATCTGGTTCAACTGATCAATTTTCCCAAGCCTTGGAATATTAGCTGGAACAACTGAGTTCTGACATTCATTTGTTTCGACTACACCTTTCAGGACAATCCCTAATGATTTAAGTTGATTGAGACGTTCTATAAACTTTTTCACAGTTATCCCGTTTCCGATCAACAAAATATGCTCAGTATATGCTCCTCTATTGTGAAGCCAACGCAATGAGGCTTTTGAAATAAGACGTGAAATGAATAATAAAATTAAAAAACAGATAAGAAAATAAAGTATGTGTACACGTGAAAAAGAAAAATCACGGTAGAAAAAAGCCGCCAATAGTGTCAATAATAATATTGTGAATGATCCTTTTATAAGATGATATAATTCCTTAATTGGGCGAACAACTTTTTGCAAACTGTAAATTCCACTTAAGGAAAATACGAAACCAGTTAAAACAACAACAAAAATCGCTGCTTTCAAATATTCAGAATGCGAAGGGATCATCAAAGCATTTGGTAGATTAACCCAGAAGAACCTAAGATGATATGCTAGTTCCCATGCAGCAAAAGCTAAAGACATGTCCAACAGTCGTAAGACAGTTGTTAAAACCTGAGTATGCCTTTTTAACATTTACATTCCCTGAGAAGAGGTAACAAGTAATAAACAGTTAAGTCTTCTTTAAAGTACTTATTAATCATTTTATAGATTTGTAATGAAAGGATTTCATCCGAGTCGTATTCGACGTTTAGTTTTTGAACTGGACAGCCTAACAGTTAATTTTGATCAGAATGCATGGGAAAATTTTCGTCAATATCTATGTGTTCTAGACGATCGTGATTTTTCAATTGTACTTATTGCAAATTCTATCCAAGCTTCTGAATGGTCTTCATTTGCAAAACTCTCTGTTATAAAAAGTACTGGTGAAGAAGCATTTAAAAACAATTCTTCTCTTTCTGGTACAGATGTTTTTTGGTTTTCAGAGCAAGGTTCTCTTCAAAAAAAAATATCAAATTCTAACGCAAACTTTGCAGGTAGTACCGGAGAAACTAAAAATAACGGTGGTCTGCAATATCAACATTTATACGATACCCTCCAGATATTTCATCCTAGTAAAATAACAACCTCTGACTTGTCCACGACCATCTTAAAGTTAAAGCATGACTCACAGCAGGTTCCTTTGATGATTGGTATTGGTGGCCCTGATGAATGCGGACATTCATTCTTTGTCGGTGAACTGTTCGATGCACTTGAGGATCAGGAATTGTTGGTCTCAAGTTTGGATCTGACTAAAGTATTAGGTACAGAATTTAAAAATCTTGACAAGCCTGATCGAGAGGTAAGTTCTTCTCTCTGGCGTTCATATGAAATTCGTGACTGGGTTATTGATGATGTTTTAATTCCTTATAGTCAAGGTAAACAAGTATTTATCGAAAATTCTCCAGAAATTATTCAGGGTTTTGAGATCTGTACTTTCCCATTTTTTCTTACGCCGGAAATGATTTTACTGGTTTGGGGTACTACAGTATTTCTGCCTGAGTTTGAAAAATTAATTGATCTGCGTTTATTACTCGAACTTTCTGAAAAAACTGCAGCAGCACGTATGTTTGCCCTTGATGAACGTGAAAATTTTGATAAATCGTTCATCGAAACATATCAAATGAAAGAGGGCAAGTATTACTCAGACTATTTAAAAAAATATGAAGTAGAGAAGCAAATAGATTATCGGATAAATTTTGAAAATTTTAACGCTTTTAGTATAAAAGAACAGTCTTAACTTTCTTTAAATCGTGCCAAATCCTCCTTAAGTACTCTCTCTTCTTCCTCAGTAAGTGATGCCAAATTAAGATACTTAGGTTGTCTTACCCAGGATTTAGAGCGAAATAGGACAAAAATTAGTCCAAAAAAAATTCCTACGATAGGCAGTAACCAAAGTACCAAATTGAAGCCGGTCTTTGTTGGTGACCTTAAGATCCACTCACCGTAACGTTCCACAAAATATGCCATTATTTCTATATCAGTTTTACCTTCTTTTATCAGTTCAATGATCTTGTTTTTTATACTTTTTGAAAATCCTGCTTCTGAATCCTGGACGGACAATCCCTGACAAGTTGGGCAGCGTAATTCGATAGAGAGTTTTCTAAAGCGTTCCGAAAAATCTTCGTGTTCTTTAGCTTTACTGTCGCTGAAAATTGTACTTAATAAAATAAATGTAAGCAAAATAGTTATCCAACTAAAGTTAAATTGGTAATTTATGCTGTTTTTTATTGGGTAAGACATTTCTTTAAATCGGTTTAAAATACAGAAATTATTTAAGTGATTTTTTTCTTAATCAATACATTTTATCTTCCTCTTAAAAAGGTTGCAATGTAAAACACTAAATGCGAACTAAATTATGAAGAGTATTGAGTAATTTTTTAAAGTTCATAAAAAACGTAAGAAACAATTATTATCTTGTGCATCTGTTTAAAAATCTGTCTAATGTCTAGAAAATATAGAAAAAAACTTAAAAATGCAGATGTAAAATCTACTAATCATAAAATTGGGATAAATTTTGTTCACAAACAACAAGAAAGCACCTTTTCAAGGTGGTGGTGCTCCTACTTACGTGGGAAAAGGTATGCGCATAGAAGGTAAGATATGGGGTACGCGACCAATTTGGATTGATGGCGAAGTTAAAGGGTCAATTGATATTGGCTCTGAAGTGATAATTGGTGAGCCGGCAAAAATAGATGCAACAATACGTGCACCTATAATTAAGGTCAATGGTTTTGTTGAAGGAGAATTATATGCTTCCGGTAAAATTGAGATAATGTCAAGAGGACGTGTTCATGGTGATGTTACAAATCTCGCTGGCTGTTTGATTATACATGATGGTGGTATTGTTGAAGGCCAGTGTAAAATTGAAAATGAAGAAAAAATGAAAAGTCTATCACCACAGCAGATTCCAAAATTACTAGTTGAAAAATCAACTACACCTCCAAAGATAATTCAAGATTCTGAAAATGAACCATATTCAAATACTAAATCAGAAGAAGAATCTGTTGAAACAAAACAATAAAAAATAACATTTCCCCATTTCCCGAGCTACTCTTCGAAATGCAGTTTAACTTTTTTTGTTGTTTCACGGTTATTTGCGATTACTTCTCTCGGACTAAAAGTAGGAATTACATTATTTGAACTTTCTGCAGTTTGTATAGGTTTAGCTGGTATAATTAAAGGTAATGCTTTGCGTTCAACCTCAAAATGAACAGACTGTACTGAATCCTGAATTGCTCCCACATTTAGGGTAAGATTTTCCCAGTTTCCTTGAACTTCCACTTGTTTCCCTGTTTTCAGGAGTTTCTCTTTTTCAAATTCTTTATCTTCTGATGGAGTCCACATACTGAGTTGTTTAAAACGTTCTTTAAAGGTTAAGGTTTCTTCGCGTTTAAGGTATACTTTTAATACTGGAGTCCTAGTCAGTTTTCCCGGATGCATAGTCAACGAACTCAATATTTCGTCGTGAAAAGCAATGCGACACCTAAATTTTCCGCTTAGTTCGTTGTTTTTTTCATCAATGAATATAGTAGTTTGTGCTGATGGTAGAGTACTGTTGATTTCGAAATCATTCCAAAAATATTTTGTTTCCAGTTCCGGTGCCAAAAACTGTACCTTCATAACGTCTACATGAAGTGTGTGTCCTGATTTAAAAACCTGCAAAAATGGTTTTAAATAAAAAGATGACTGACTAATACATGAAACTACGCTTTTCAGGTGGAGCGGCCAAAAACCAATTTCTAGAGTACTTCTACATTCATAACTTGCCTGCATTAAAGTATTAAATCCACGTCTGATTGAATTTGGAGTTCCGATCAAAATAATTTTTTTCCAGCCCGACCAAATTTCACGTTCCACAAGTTTTTCGAGAGGTGTGTCCCCTGTTGTAAAGAAAAACTCATTTGGAACTAATTGTTCCATTATACTAAGACCGTGACGTTTCCATAATAATGAAATTCCTGGATTAGAATAACTATCGAGAATCAGGTGCATAGGAGATTTCATAATACTTCAGTTAGTGATCGTATGAATCTAAAGGCCGTAGGATCTTGTTTGTTTTAATTGCTGCAAAGCACGTTGTGTTTGAAAAATTAGATCAGCTGGCAAACAGTCATTCTTCAAAACAATATCGGCGAAGGCTAAACGCTTTTCTGGAGTAAGTTGTGCATCTATTCGTGAACGTGCGTCAGCTTTGTTCAAACCGTCTCTTTTCTGTAATCTCTTTATGGCAATATCATGACTTAGGTTTACTACCCAAATTTGTCCGCAAACCTTATGCCAGTTAGCTTCAATTAATAAGGCAGCTTCTAAAAATACAATTCTGTTTGGACTGTTTGAAACTAAATTTTCATATTCATTTTTTATCATCTCAGCTATCATTGGGTGAGATATTTTATTCAATTGCGTGAGACATAGTGGGTTAGCAAAAACAATCTTTCCCAGTGCATGACGGTCTACAGTACCATTTGGATCTAAGATTTTTTTGCCGAATGTCTCTAATATTTTTTTGAAGCCTGGCGTACCAGGATCCAGAACTCTATGTCCGAGTTTATCGGCGTCTATAACAGCATATCCTTCTTCGATAAGATACTTAATTACAGTGCTTTTCCCAGAAGCAATGCCTCCTGTCAATCCAACCAGTAGAGGTTTTGTGTCTTTGGGAATCATGGAATCTTTTACTAATAAATTTAAAGTATGAAAATTAAAACTCTGCAGTCTGCTTATTTCACCTAAATATCATCATAAAATTAACAGCAAGTTTGATCAAGACACGAATCATAATTAAAATACAAATCATTTCATTGTTTATAGTATTTTCTGATTATGAAAAAATATTTATTCCTAAATTATCTCACCAATCAATATTTCTAGCGGACTGAGACAAGTTTTATGAAAAGAAAATGAATTGACCTAGAGAATTATATTATATTATAATTTTTTCAAAATGAGTTATTAAGCCAAATCAAAATTAACTCCTTGTGCCAACGGTAATTCCGATGAGTAGTTGATAGTGTTGGTTTGTCGTCTCATGTAGGCTTTCCAAGCATCTGATCCGGATTCTCGCCCTCCTCCGGTATCTTTTTCCCCACCAAATGCCCCACCTATTTCTGCTCCAGAAGTTCCAATGTTGACGTTTGCAAGTCCACAGTCAGAACCTTCATGTGAAAGAAATATTTCGGATTGCTGAAAGTCGCAGGTGAAAATTGCAGACGATAAGCCTTGAGGTACGTCATTTTGGAGACGAAGTGCTTCCTCGAAATGTTGGTAACGAATTAGGTAGAGCAATGGAGCAAAAGTTTCATTCTGCACAATCGACCAATGGTTTTCCACTTCCGCTAGTGCTGGGCGAACGTAAAACTTAGTTGGATATCCCTCCAAAACATCACCACCATAAATTATGGTACCACCATGTTCCTGGATTACCTTCAAAGCATTCAGAAAATTAGTCACTGCTATCTCGTCAACTAAAGGGCCGATCAGCGTGTTTTCATCCAATGGATTTCCCACTCGGTTTTCAAGTTGTGAATAGGCTTGCACAAGTTTGTTTTTTACAACTTCGAAAATTGATTGGTGAATAATAATTCGACGTGTGGTAGTGCAGCGCTGACCGCTGGTTCCCACAGAACCAAAAACAATTCCAGGAATAGCAATCTTTAAATCTGCACTTTCGGTTACAATAATTGCATTGTTACCGCCAAGTTCTAAAATACTCCGTCCTAGCCTTGAAGCAACTTTTGAGGAAACTTTACGCCCCATTGCTGTTGAACCGGTAGCGGAAATCAGAGGAAGCCGCTGATCATTGACTAAGGTTTCTGCAATTTCATGATTTGTACCTATTACGAGGTTAAATACACCTTCCGGGATTTTATTTTCTTTCATGACTTTACCAATGATACGTTGCAGAGCAATGGAGCAAAGGGGTGTTTTTGGGCTTGGCTTCCATATCGAAACATTCCCGCAAACGGCAGCGATCATGGCATTCCATGACCAAACAGCGACAGGAAAATTGAAAGCGGAAATTATACCAACAATCCCGAGTGGATGGTATTGATCGTACATACGGTGACCCGGACGTTCCGAATGCATGGTCGAACCGTAGAGTTGTCGGGAAAGGCCTACGGCAAAATCACAAATGTCGATCATCTCCTGAATTTCACCCAAACCTTCCTGATAAATTTTCCCCATTTCCCAGGAGACTAATTGACCAAGATCATTCTTTGCCTCGCGAACCGCGTTACCTATTTGTCTAACGATTTCACCACGCTGTGGGGCCGGAACTTTGCGCCATTCTTTAAATGCCTGCTGAGCTTTTGAAATTACAGCTTCATATTCCTCAAGGTTTGCATTTTGGATCTTTGCGATTATTGATCCATCAACAGGAGTGGTCGATTCAGTCAAGGGGCCACTTCCTGACAACCATTCAGTTCCAGTACTTACACCTGAATTTAAATCTTTCAGTTCAAGATTATTTATAAAATTTAGTTTAGTCATACCATTCCAATATGCATTGTTAATAGTGTTTTGTAGAAGGTTTTACTAGTCTTACTAGTTTAAAATTATTATACAGCTTGCTACAAATATATATACTTCAGGAGTATAGTATTGCTTGAAGGTGTATCCTAATCAGTTTTTTCACTCAGTAAGATGTTTCTCCTGACTCTGGTTCCGTTGTTATGGGATCATTTTGTATGTCTAACCTGTTTTGGACACGTTCAACTATCAGTTGTAATTCTCTGTTGCGTTCCTCCATCTTAACATGTTTCTCCCTTTCGATGGCTACTAGTCTTTTGAGACGTTTGATTTCTTTCTTTTGTTTATGCTGATACCTTAACAGAGATGCGTGGTAGAAGAAGAAATAAAATACAGAAAAAATTATTCCAAACGCAAAGCTGAAAAAAACTGGAACAAAAATAGGACGTGACGTCATGAAATTAAAATTTATCAAGTCAAGAGTATAATTCAAAATTACGTTATCGGTATTTTGTGTAGCAAAATCAATGCTAAAGATAAGAATAGCAGCGAAAAGGATTAATGAAAAATAACGCATTTAAGAGGCTGACGATGAAGAATTGTGCTGGGAAACAACTAATGTAAGTATCACTCAGAAACTACTTGTGTGTCAAGGTGCCGATCTGTATTTTTTTGAAGTAAAATCTAATGAGAAGTCTGTAAATAATTATAAAATAAGATTTTAAAAATAAAAATTAAAAATTTCAAATTTAAGTTGCAGATATAGTGAAGGGCTTCAACTTCTCGGCAATCAAGTCATTTTGCTTACTTAACCATGAACATGGTGTTGGTAGTAAGTAAATAATATCAAATTCATGACAAAATATGGAAGAAATAAAAATATGGAGGGGCAAGGAATCTGTAGAAGGTTTACCTTTTCATTTCACAAATAAAAATATCGTCATAAACCGGAAGAATATTTTTTTGGAAAAAATTACGAATGTAGTCAATTTTTGTATAATTCTGCAGAAAATGATTTTTAAGAAAATTTGTTACGACTAATGAACTTGATTCGAACGGTTTGGTATTAATCTAACAAGATTCATTTCTCTTGACAACTGAGAGTAAACTTATAAAATTATGCCGACTGGATCGACAACAATAAAAAATATATCTCAGATAGAAAGAGTCTCCTTTAAAACCACTTTAAGAGACGATATCCTCGCTTAAAGAAATTTATCATGAACCCACACGTTACAAATGCCAAACTCGAACCACCTTCAAATTGGGATCGTTCTGGTTTACCATACTGGACATATTTCAATGAAGAGTTATTTGAGTTGGAAGCTGAAGAACTTTTCAGGAAGCACTGGCAAATTGCTTGTCACACAAGCGATATTCCTAAAAAGGGTAGCTATATAACCTTTGATCTAGTGGGTGAGCGGGCTTTAATTATTCGGGATGATGAGAATGAGATCCGGGCCTTTCACAATGTATGTAGACATCGTGGTTCGCGTGTCCTTGACACTTCAGAGGGAAGATGCAAGAGCGTTATCAGATGTCCGTTTCACGGCTGGTCTTATAACTTAGATGGTAGTCTGCGTGGTGCAGCTAAAGCGAATTCTTTCCCCGCACTTGAACATAGGAAATGGGGTCTTAAACCACTCGAAATGGAGATTTGGCGTGGTTTTGTGTTTATACGATTTAAGCCTGGACCTCAGCCTTCTGTAGCAAATTTGTTGGATAGGTTAGAAGATGAAGTCTCCAGATACAACCATGTAGAACTTTTGCAGACAGCTCCAATAGATTGCTCGTCCTCGGGAAATGTCAATTGGAAGTCTATCCGGGATGTTGACAATGAGGGCTACCATGTCGCTCGTGCTCATCCCAGCCTGAATGATTTGTATGGGAAAAACTATTATGATGAACCATTCGTAAACGGAGTATCTCGTTCTATTGCACCGTTTAATGAAGGTTCTGGAAAGCTCTGGAGCGTGATTCATTACAAAAAAATGATTGACCAGTTTACTTCTCCACATAATGAACTCCCAAGGGCTTGGTTGTATATAGGGATATTCCCTAATTTCGTTTTGGGATTCTATCCAGATGTGGTAACTTTTTATCAGGAAATTCCATTTTCGGTCAAAGAGACAGCAATTAGGAGCTCCACATATAAGCGTGCAGATGAGAACAGAACAATGCGACTGGCACGATATTTATCAGAGCGAATTGATGCGACTGCTATAGCTGAAGACTGGCATTTGAGCATCATGTGGAATGAAGGTATGAAGTCTTCTGCAAATACAGGTATTATTCTTTCTGATCTAGAGTATGGAGTGCGAACCCACCACGATGCCCTTCGTGAAATCCTTCCTGTGATGAATCATGAGATAGAGCCAACCAGAGGCACTTTGTTAGAAAGAAACAATTCGGCCCAAAATTTACCCCCGAATAAGGCATAATGGATCGATTAAAAAATTGGTTTAAAAGTGATTCCAGCCGAGGTCTTACCCTTATTGGACTGCCATTTGGGTTTTCTTTGCTGCTGTTAGCAGCACCAATGCTACTGATTTTTTTTCTGGGATTCTGGACACAGGATTATCTCGTTCTTGACCGTAGTTTTAGTCTAGATAATTACATTGAAGCATGGACAGAGCCAATGTATAGGGATCTAATGCTTCGGTCTCTTGGAATATCTGCAACAGTTACACTTGGAACAGTAATTCTGGCCTACCCGATGGCATATTTTATTTCTTTCCACGGGGGTAACCGAAAGGCACTTTGGTTATTTCTTGTAACCATTCCGTTTTGGACAAGCTATCTTTTAAGAGTTTTTCTCTGGAAGGTAATTCTTGGGTACAATGGTGTACTGAACAGTACATTGGGTTGGTTGGGGATGATTGAAGAACCATTGACGTTCATCCTCTACAATGCAAATGCTGTAATCATAACACTAACACATGCATGGGCACCGTTTGCAATTCTACCGATTTATGTTGCATTAGAAAAAATAGATCGTAGTTACTTGGAAGCGGCTGCAGATCTTGGAGATGGACCTCTTAAGAGTTTTTTGCGAATAACCCTTCCATTATCAATGACAGGGGTTGTAGGGGCGGCACTGATAATTTTCATACCAACTATTGGAGACTATGTTACCCCCAAACTAGTTGGTGGAAAGGACGGATTGATGATTGCCAATATGATTCAGGTTCAATTTATGAAGGCCAACAACGCTCCTCTAGGTGCATCACTCGCAGTTTCTGCTATGGGAATTGTCAGCATGATATCATTGGTGTTTTTAGCCCTAAATCGACGTTGGCTTAGAAAGCGAGGATCGTGAACAGTAATATAAATACATTGAAGTTTTTTGCATATTCATATCTGCTATTCCTCTATTCCCCGGTATTGTTACTGCCTATTTTTGCTTTCAATGACAGTACCATTATTTCTTTTCCCTTGAATAGTTTTACATTTAAGTGGTTTGCCGGATTAACTGAGGAAACATATCTTCAAGAATCTCTAAAGAATTCTTTGTTTGTAGCAATAAGTACTTCTATCCTTAGTACATGTTTAGGAATCCTTGCCTCACGCGCATCAGCACGTTATAAATTTTTTGGGAAAAAAAGTATATTATCGTTCCTTATTCTACCACTTTTTCTTCCAGAAATAATTATAGGAGTTGCTTTACTGGTCGTCCTAATGCAGCTTGGGTTACCACTTTCACTTTGGACGGTGATCCTCGGTCACACCTTGGTCTGTACGCCATTTTCTATTGCTATTTTAAATTCTGCATTTGCGAATATGGATATGAGTCTTGAAGAAGCCTCGCTTGATTTAGGAGAAACAAGATTTGGTACCTTCAAGCGAGTAATTCTACCAATGGTGTTACCCGGATTAATTTCGAGCCTTTTGATTGCTTTTACAATATCACTTGACGAATTCATAATCGCATTCTTCCTGACTGGAACTGAAACTACACTGCCTGTATATATATGGGGGCAATTGCGTTTTCCAGCAAAACTTCCTGGCGTGATGGCTCTCGGATTTATAATGTTGTTACTTTCACTGGTATTGCTATCACTGTTCGAATACTTCCGGAGACGTATGAACAGGATACTCGAAGATCAATCTAATGTACAATTTGATAATTTATTTAAAACATGACAGAAAAACTTAAAATAGATTCAATAAAAAATATAGTCGAATTGGATGGAGTAGAGAAGCATTTTGGAGGAATTGCTGCTTTAGATGGAGTGAGTGCTCAAATTAGAGAAGGTGAATTCTTTTCACTACTGGGACCTTCAGGCTGTGGAAAGACTACTCTGCTTCGTTTGATAGCTGGCTTTGAACAACCTACAAAAGGAAACATTGCTATCGATGGTTTTCAAATGCATGGAGTTGAAGCAAACGAGCGCCCCACCAATATGGTATTTCAGTCTTATGCCATTTTCCCTCACCTTAATGTAGAAGAAAATGTAGGTTATGGACTCAAACGACTCAATCTTGGAAAAGACGAAACTGCTCGCAGGGTGAATGAAATGCTGAAACTGGTCGATTTGGAAAATTATAACAAAAGACCGGCCCATGCCCTTTCTGGTGGTCAGAGGCAGCGAGTTGCTCTGGCTCGTTCACTTATCATGAAACCTAAGGTATTGTTACTAGATGAACCACTATCTTCACTTGACAAGAATCTCAGGGAACAAATGCAGGTGGAGTTACGACATTTGCAGCGTACAGTTGGGATCACATTTATCCTTGTTACTCATGATCAGGAAGAAGCTCTGACAATGAGTGACCGCATTGCAGTGATGTTCGAAGGGAAAATCGTTCAGATTGCATCTCCACAAGAACTATACAGCAGGCCCAAATCCAAAAGAGTAGCCTCATTCATTGGTGTTATGAATTTTATCGAAGGTCAGTTGCTAAAAGACGGCGGACAAGTTACGACTGTGGATGTTGGCATCCTGGGGAACGTGAATGTCAATCCGGACCAAATACCAATTCCACTTAATCCAGGGCCGGTGATAATAAGCATCCGTCCCGAAATGTTGACATTGCTATTTGAAGATAGGGACAGTACAGAGTATGAAATCAGTGGAGTAATTCTTGAAAGTACATATTATGGAGACATGACCTACTACAACGTTCAAATTAATGGGCTTAAGTCACCGTTGACGATTTCAATGCGAAATACAGCTGGTCGGCGTGTGTTGGGAGATGGAGAATCTGCTCGTGTGGGTTGGGGGGCGGAGTCTCTTGTTATCCTAAAAAATTCTGAAGTATGATAAACGAAACTGAATCGCCTCCTTATTTGCAAAGGAGACGATTGCAAAAATTATTATTTTATATTAATACCCGGCTTTAATCTTTTCAAAATCCTTGATCATCTGTTCTCGGATCTTCGGATTTAGTGGGCTTTGCATTAGAGTGTTCTTGGTATATGTCTCTAGGCTTTCAAAACCATTTTCTGCACCAATACTAGTCATTACAGTTTCGTTTGTGTGCCCATAACCCCACTCCGTAAGTAGGTAAGTCGCTGCAGAATCAGACAAAAATGCATCAATGAAATCATAAGCTTTTTGCTCACTTCCAGGTGCATTGGCCATTTTCACGTAACCGCATACCCAGGTTGAAGCGCCTTCCTTAGTATCAATTTTCATTTCAACTGGATGTTTTTCAGAAGCAAGAATGGCTGCTACTTCATTCCATGCCCATGAAATAAGAATTTCACCACTGGCCATTAACTGTCTTAATTCAGCAGGGTCCGACCAGTAGGTACGGACGTTTTTATGAACTTTTCTAAGAAAATTAGATGCATCTTCCAGATCATTCATCGAGGCTTTGTTCCAGTCTTTAATACCATTAGCAAGAAAGGCCAATGCGTAGGCATCATCCAGATTGTCAGGCATTGAGATACGATTCTTGAACTTAGGATTTGTAAAACTTTGTAATGTCGATGCTTCAGCAGCACTAACCTTGTCTGTTCTATAGGTAATCGCAGTTGCACCCCAGTCAATAGGAACAATCCATTGTTTACCTCCATGGTAAAATCCTTCAATGTTCCGGAAGTTTGCCATAACTTTGGACCAGTTCTTTAAACGCGAGGTATCGATAGGTTCAATTATTCCTGCTTTTCGCCATTTTACTGCTGACTGTGAACATGGATGTGCTAGGTCCGCTCGGAAACCAGTTCTAATCTTTTGAAAAGCCTCCTCTTCATCAGCAAAAAACGAATAATCAGGAGCTTTCCCATATTTCTTCATATAATCATCAAAAAAAGCGGGATCTTCATATCCAGCCCAGTCAAAAATAACGAGATTGTCATTGGCTGCTTGGGCCATCCCACCAGTTGCTATAAGGGCGAATAAGACCCAGCTAATACCCTTAATTAAATATTTCATTGTCTCTCTCCTTAAATTTTTAGATTTTCTAAACCAATTAAACATAAACGCAGCTATTCTAGCTACTCTTATCAATTGAAAAATGGCATTATAGGTTCATTTATCAGCATTGTCAACCACCTTTCATTAGTTGCTAAATATTCTGACGGTAAAATAGTAAAAGTTATTTTTTCTAATTAAAATAATTGTACTATTCTCATTCAAAGCAAAATCCTTTCACGAAGGAATGGAATATCTTCAGGGACATTAGCTTCAAATTCTCGTGCAGCGAGGTGTCCTGAATGAACTGCAGCGGCAATTATCCCAGGTGCTAAGCAATCACCAATACACTGGATGGTTTTGATCCCTGCTTGATCAATTCCTTCAGGATTGTCCAACAAGGACTTGTGCAGATCATCATTTGGGAATCGTTCTGTAACCAGTAACAAGGTCTGACATTCGTGTATTGTACTTTTATCAGTGAAATTACATTCAAGTTTAACTGCTCCGGGATGCACTGACACAAGATTATGTTGAGGTGTAATCTTTACGCCGAGTTCCAATAACCGCTTCTGGATACGAAATTGTTCCATTGTGTTATGTGTCCAAGTTGAAATGTCTGAAGCGGGAGTGACTATTTGTACTTCATGTCCTTCCAGTTTCAACTTTTCAGCTAGTACACCGCCCATATAATAGTGTTCATCATCAAAAATAAGTACTTTCCCATTTGCGGAAACGCCATTCATGACGTTATCTGGTGTTAGCACAGACAAGTTGCTTAATCCAGGAATAGGTCCCCTGTGTTCACGGCCGATTCCGTCACATCTCCAAGTGGCTCCTGTAGCTAACATTACATGTGAAAATCCGAATTTATCCTCAGCGCTAAATTCCAAAATGTCTTCAGCACTGAGTTTACTTCCACAATAGATAGTGACGTTCTCAAATTTTTCAAGCAATCCCATACGGTAATCTCGTACCCGTCCCCATTCAGCGAGTCCGGGTAATCGGCTTTCCCTACTGACACGCCCACCCAGTTCTTCACATGATTCCGCCAAAATCACTCGGTAGCCGCGATTTCCCAAGGCAAGAGCGCATTCTAATCCTGCCGGACCTCCCCCCACTACCAGTACACCCTCGTTACTTTTACGGGGCTCTATCCTCTCGGGATGCCAACCTCGGCGCCACTCCTCACCCATAGTGGGATTTTGGGTGCAGCGCATGGGTACCGCAAGCCAATCTCCTGCCACGCAAATGTTGCATCCGATACACTCACGTATTTCATCAAGTCTCCCTTCCTCAATTTTTTTGGGGAGAAATGGATCTGCGATTGAGGGCCGCGCCGCGCCGATCATGTCCATCACGCCTTGTTTGATTAGTGATACCATCTTGTCAGGAGAAGTGTAACGTCCTACACCCACCACAGGTTTGGAAGTAAGAGATTTAACAAAACCAATGTATGTCTCCTGAAAACCTTCTTTCTCAAAACGTGAGGTAGCCGAGTCGTTCTCCCATTCACTGATGTTTACATCCCAAAGATCAGGAAGTTCTGCTAGCATCTCCACAACCTCGCGGCCTTCGTTTTCGGAAGTAATGCCCTTGGGGCCTAGCAGTTCATCTACAGCAAAACGAACAGCTACCGCACATTTGTCGCCTACAGCTTCCTTTGTATCCTCAATGACTTCTCTGAATAGGCGAACCCGGTTTTCCATCGAACCACCGTATTCATCAGTACGTTGATTAAAGCGGCGTGAGAGAAAGTGCATTAGTAGTGTCAGACAATGTCCAGCGTATACATAGATGAGGTCAAAGTCTGCTTGCTTGGCTCTTAAAGCAGCCTGTCGGTGCCACTTCCTGAAGTCTCTTATGTCAGCCTTCGTCATTGACCTTGCCTGTACGGGATCGTAATTATTAACGGATATCATACTAGGTGCAATGGGTGGTATCCTGCTGTAGTGATTGGAGTTTGAGAATCCACCGTGGACGAGTTCAATTCCAGCTAAAGCATCATGTTCGTGAACTGCCTCTGTCATTTTTGTTAGTGCAGGAATATCTGAGTCGTCCCAGAGTCTGCCTTCCGCTGCTATACCGTTGTCTGAGGTGGCATGTATTTCTACTTCCTCAGTACAGACCACCGCCCATCCGCCTTCTGCTTTAATTCCACGCATAGCAGCTAGTGTTTTGGGACGCAGATAACCCATGCCGTTACAGTGTGGAACTTGATAAAAGCGGTTTTTGGCTTTCAGTGGTCCAATCTGCAAAGGTTCAAAGAGGATGTCATAAAATGGATCGCGTTGGGGCATTTGGGTTATCCTTTCCACAAACCTTCCTGAACCAACTCTTCAGCAGTTCTGAGTATGCCTTGTTCAAGAATGTTGAACATTTCATCAATTTGTTCCGGAGTGATGATCAGCGGGGGGGAAAAGACGCACATGTTCCAAAGTGGACGTACAATCAATCCCAATGCCTGGCAGTGTTTGTCGATTCGGGAACCCATTTCAATATCCAACTCTAGTGCGCCAGCATTCTCTGGTTCAACAATCCTGCCTTCTACGCATCCAACCAATCCTACTCCTCGTGTTTCGCCAACTAGAGGTAGCTTGTTTAAATCATTTATACGTTGCTGAAAATATGGAGAAATTTCATGAACATGCTCCAGCAAACCCTCGTTTTCGATTATCTCTATGTTTTTTAAGGCAGCGGCAGAACTTACAGGATGACCAGAATATGTATAGCCGTTCGAGAATGTCGCTTCTTTTGCACTATTCCCTGAGATTTCGCTGAAAATCTTGTCTGAAATTATGCAGGCTCCCATTGGAACATAGCCAGAGGTTAACCCTTTTGCACAAGTAATAATATCTGGCTCAATCCCGAACACTTCTTTAGAAGCGAACCAGTGCCCCAAACGACCAAAGGCTGTTACAACCTCATCAGAAATGTATAATACATCATATTTGTGACAAACCTCCAGACAACGCTTGTGATACCCGTTGGGAGGAACGATGACACCTCCAGAAGCCAGTACAGGTTCGGCGATAAATGCTCCTACATTTTCAGCACCAAGTTTTAGAATTGCATTTTCTAAGTCAGAAATTTTATTCTCCAGAAACTCATCAACACTAATTTTTTCAGGGCGTCGACTTGGGTTCACATCAGGGAGAAAATGAACTAATTCTGTTGCTGTATCCATCCAATCCTTGTCGCGGTTTTTCCCACACATGGTGGCGCTGAGATAAGTGCTTCCGTGGTATGATTTTTCTCTTGAAATAATTTTTTTCTTTTTATTCCTTCCTAATACATTGTTATAAAAATGTACAAAGCGAATTGCACTGTCAACAGCAGTTGATCCACATGTGGTAAAAAATACGTGGTTCAAGTCACCTGGAGCAAGTTCTGCGATCTTTTTTGCCAGTATTGCACTTGGAGATGAGCTCATGTTCCATGGCGAATAATAAGGCATCTTAATAATCTGATCAGAAATTGCGTGAGCCATCTCTGGGCGACCGTAGCCAATCTGCACACACCACATTCCTCCAGGACCGTCTATGAGCTTTTCACCATACTCATCGTAGAGATATATCCCTTTTGCTTTTTCTGCAAACATGCGCTTATTTTTACCTACATCTTTCATGTATTCCCAAGGATGTACAAAATTGTTATTGTCAAAATTTTGTATGTCTTCAATATTTTCAAGTTTCATTATATTTCTCTCCTAGACAGTTAGCCTTTGTTAAATCGTGCAGAAGGTTTCATTGCATCGCGTGATAATAAAATCGGAAATCGATCACGTATATTTGAATCTATTTTGGGATTAATATGATCTGGGAAATGTTTTGATAAAATTTCGAAAGCAGTTTCGTGGGCAATTTCGAGTATGTCTTTAGAGCCTTCTTGCTCCCATACTCCGGGGGGGGCACGATCTGCTATTTTTGGATACAAAAATTCGCTTTGCATCTTCTCAAGTGTTTGTCCGTGTCCGAGATAGTGTCCAGGTCCTAAAGCGACATCTTTAATTACATCAATACTAAGGGTTTCTTCGTTGACTTCAATACCACGAATGACTCGTTGCACCATACCAAGCATGTCGTTATCTATAACGAGTGCTTCAAAGGAGCATCCCATCAAGCTCCCAAGCATTCCAGCAGATTCCAGAATTCTGTTACCACCAGATAATCCTGCCAGCACGGCGCTTATTCCTTTTTCATAACCGGCCTGGGCATCTGGAATTTTTGAGTCTGTCATGCAGGAAGGTACTGTTGTTGGCAAATTGTAAAATTTGCCGATTTGAACAGCTGCAGCGATAATGAGTGCCTCCTCACCGCTCCCTCCAGAAAAAGATCCTGTACGCAAATCACTTATGAATGGCCAGATAGCAAAGCTCATTGGACAACCGGGATTGATGAAATTTACAATTGCTAAACATGCCAATCCCTCTGCAGTAACTTGGGCTAGTGTCCCTGCTAACGTTGCAGGAGCTGTTGCTCCGGCTTGGGGAGCAATTGCGATGTCATTAATCAGCCCAAGTCGACTGCTTTCCACCAACACATCTAGGTTTTCCTTGGCAAATCGAAGTGGTGAGACAATTGGACAACCGCCAAAAGTGCAAAATGGTTTTTCCGCAAAACGACCTTCTCCTCCCAAAACCATGTCGAACATTTGTATTGCTCCTTTGATGTTCTCAGCACGATTGAAGGTCATTTCAAATGGTTTTTCTGTTCCGGCAACCAAGGCGTAGGCCACATTGAAATCGTGTTCGTCTAAATCGGAAATTTCTGTGGGTATTACGGTTTGTCCAAACTGGTGAATGAATTCCAGCTTGTCCACTAAACGGCAAGCATCATAAAGGTCGAGCAGTGTGGAAGGACGATAGGTTTTTGAGTTAAAATCAA
>SHAT01000028.1 GCA_004213175.1 Pseudomonadota bacterium
TCCGTGATGGACTTGTCGTTCAAAAAGGAACTCCACAGGAGATCGTTCTGAATCCAGCTGATAAATATGTGACTGATTTCATCAAGGACATTAATAGAGGTAGGGTATTGCGAGTTTCCTCCATTATGGAAAATACGAAATTAAAGAAAGGACCCGAGGTAGAAAAAAATATGATCCTTGAGGATGCTCTCCAGATTATATCTAAATCTGGGGCTAGTAAGGGCATAGTTACAGAAAATGGTACCCCCATTGGTTCAGTAGAAATCAACCGTATGATTGATGCTATTGTGAAGCCAGAAAACAAAACGGAGGAAACATCAAGCTATCACTAGATCTATATTTGGGAATGATTTTAACATTCAAAAACTAAATTTTAATAGTGTACAAATTTGAAAATTATTTATTTTGTTGAGGTAAATGATTTTAATTTTTCAGGTTTAACATTAGTTTGAAAAAACTGTGTATTATATCAGAATTGCACGGAAATGATTTTTGAATTAATTCATTATTGGTTGATTTGAGAGAGGCCAATCTGTATCCTCAATTAATAAGTTTTTAAGAATCAATGTAATTTTTTTGAGACTCCAGTTCTTAGAATTAACAAAAAGTATTCCCTCCAAATAGTTCACAAATTTGCACTGATCTTTAAATCTATCTTCCATTTATTCTGAAAGATCAGTTACAATATATACGGACTCCTATCTAATATTGAGTGCTTCTTTCTCTCTATGCTATTTATTTTTAACACAGAAATATAATGGAAAAACTAACTACAATTCCTAACTCCTTAGAAAGCGATATTTTTATGGAACGAGCAGATGATCTCCAGAAAAACATTGAGCATAATATCCGTTGGTCAATGGAAATTTTGCCACAAAATATTGTTAACGCTTCGTTTATCCCTGCGTTTATCAATGAAGTCTATATCACCATGATTCCTGGAAGGGCATTTAGAGAAACTATCGAGGCAGCTGAACAGATTCGGTTGATCGGTAAACAAGCTGTTCCCCATATTTCCGCGCGCGGTTTTACAGGAACTGGAGACTTGGAAAAGTGTCTTTCAGGACTCCAGGCGGCTGGAATTGAGAGAGCCTTGTTGATCGGTGGGGGTCATTCAGAACCTGCAGGCAATATAAACTGTGTGATGGATATGTTAAAAACAGGTTTATTTGCAAAATACGGAATTAACTCTTTTGACTTTGCTGGACACCCTGAGGGGAATCCAGATGATCCTAATTCTGAATTCAATTTATTAGAAAAATTAAGTTGGGCTAAAGAACATAGAATTTCAGCCCGTATTGTAACTCAATGGTGTTTTGATACTGAGGGTACTAATGCCTGGATTTCAAGACTTCGGCAGAAAGGAGTTAAGAATCCTATACACCTTGGTATCCCAGGACCTTCTACCTTAAAGACACTCATGCGGTTTGCCAAAGTTTGCGGAGTATCAGCCTCGACTACTGTTTTACGTAAATATGGGTTGAAGCTCAGTAAATTGATGTTTGTTAACAAACCTGACAAAATCATTTCAGATTTACGTGGTTACGACCAACTTCATCTTTATCCTTTCGGAGGCATAGAAAAGTCTTCTGAATGGTTACATGAGTGGCAACAAAAAGATTAATTTTAAGCTTTTAGTTTTGATTATTTTAAAGAAAAATCTCAATATTTATAAATTTTAAAAAGTCCCAAAAAGTATTTCAGTTCTGACCAATCGAGAAATACTCCATATGTTATCACTCTGAAAACTCAAGTTCCAACAACCATAGCATGTCTCTGTCCTCAAAAGTACGTGAAGCAAGAGTGGTTTTCACACCATCTGGTAAACGTGGTTCTTTCCCTTTAGAGACTCCAGTTCTCAAAGCAGCTCAGATTCTAGGAGTAGACATCGATTCTATTTGTGGCGGAAGAGGTATATGCGGTCGCTGTCAAATAGTGCAATCCTTAGGTAATTTTTCCAAGCATAACATAAATTCTAAATACGAAAACATATCTAAATTGAGTGATACCGAAAAGGCTTATTCTGAACGTCCAAAAAAAAGCCTTGAAAAAGGTCGTCGTCTCAGTTGTGCCACTAAAATTTTGGGTGATTGTGTCATTGATGTTCCGGCAGACAGTCAAGTTCATCAACAAATAATTCGTAAAGAAGCTGATACCTGTGATATTGAAATAATACCTCCAGTTCAACTGTATTACGTCGAAGTATCACAACCCGACATGCATGATCCTTCAGGAGATTTGCGCCGTCTGCGCGAAGCTCTGGAACGTGAGTGGCAACTCAAAGATCTCCTTTTCAGCCCTGTTTTGCTTCTGTCACTACAAAAGGAGTTAAGGGAAGACAACTGGAAAGTTACCGTAGCAGTAGATTATCTGGGTCAGGTAATAGCAGTATATCCAGGCTTTAGAGAATCTTTGTGCGGACTTGCAGTAGATATAGGTTCAACTACAGTTGCCGCTCATCTCTGCAACATGAGAACAGGAGAAGTACTGGCTTCTGCTGGAGTGATGAATCCTCAAATTCGCTTTGGTGAAGATTTGATGAGCCGTGTCTCATACGTTATGATGAATCCCGGAGGTGATCTAGAAATGACAAAAGCAATCCGCACCGCTGTCAATGATCTTGCCGTAAATGTTACTACACAAGCCAAACGAGAATTAGACGAAATAGTAGAAGTTTCTTTTGTGGGCAACCCAATTATGCATCACCTTTTGCTCGGAATTAACCCGACAGAATTAGGCGGAGCACCATTCGCATTAGCGATCGATGAAAGTGTAAGAGTCCTGGCCAGTGATTTAGATATCAAGCTTCACAACAATACGCAATGTTATGTTTTACCTTGCATTGCTGGTCATGTCGGCGCAGACACTGCTGGGATGATTTCATCCGAAGCACCACATCACCGAGAAGATATAACACTACTTGTAGATATAGGTACCAACGCCGAAATTGTTTTAGGTAATAATGAGCGCCTCCTGGCTGCTTCAAGCCCAACAGGTCCTGCCTTTGAAGGTGCACAAATTTCTTCTGGACAACGTGCTACAGCTGGAGCTATTGAGCGTGTGAGAATTGACCGGGAAACCCTGGAAGCCCGTTTCCAGGTGATAGGTTCTGATTTATGGTCGAACGAACCAGGCTTTGCAAAAGATACGAAAGGAATTGGTATCACAGGAATTTGCGGTTCTGGAATAATAGAGGTTATTGCAGAAATGTATTTATCAGGTGTTCTCAATCAAGACGGTGTAATAAATGGTAATTTGGCCGATAAGTATAAACATATTGTTGCTGACGGACGAACATTTTCCTATATCTTGTTCAATGGGCAAAACAAGATTCAAGTTACTCAAAACGATATCAGAGCAGTTCAGTTGGCAAAAGCTGCACTTTATGCAGGAATCCGCCTGCTTATGGAACGAATGGGAATTGAGACAGTTGACCGCATTCGCCTGGCAGGTGCATTCGGCAGTCATATTGACGTTAAATACGCAATGGCCTTAGGTTTGATTCCAGATTGCGATCTGAAACATGTCAGCTCTGCTGGTAATGCTGCAGGCACGGGTGCTAGAATTACTCTGCTGAATTTTGAGGCACGTAAGGAAATAGAGGAAGTAGTACGAAGGGTTGAAAAAATAGAAACTGCTGTTGAATCTAAATTTCAAGAGCATTTTGTTAATGCAATGGCTTTTCCTCATAAATTAGATCCATTCCTAAACTTAGCAAAAGTCGTTGAACTTCCAGCTAAAAATAGCAAGCATGTTGATAAAGACCCAAATAAGTTTCGTAAAAAACGCCGGAGAAGAAAAAGATGATTCAAATAAAAAATAAATTTAGGGAAAATATTTTTTTGATCTTAATGTTTATTATTGATACTTGAATTATTTCTGCTTTGGTATATTTTAACATTAATTTTTTAAATACTCTCGTGAGATTAAAATGACAGCAAATTCAGGACACCGTATGGGGGGAAGAAGTGCTCGCAAAGCTAAAAGGTCATCCACTCTTCCTGAAAGCATTAAACCTGTCAGGCCAGGGCATAAAGGTGGGCTGTTTAAGCCGTTGAAAGAAAAAGATTTGCCTAAGATACACAACGCAGTTTTGGACGTTCTTGAAACGATTGGCATGGAAAAAGCCATTCCTTCATGTATTGAAGCTTGTACTGCAATAGGATGCAAAGTTTCAGCAGAAGGAAGGCTATTATTTCCACGCTCAGTTGTCAAAGAAAGTTTAGCAAAAGCCGGACGTGACATAACGCTTTGTGGTGCATCTCCGAAACACGATATTCACTTGACAGGAAACAGGGTTCATTTCGGGACTGCAGGCGCAGCAGTCCACATACTTGACCCAATCAATAGAGAGTACCGTGAATCAACAGCAGCAGATCTTTTTGATATAGCACGTGTCTGTGATACGTTAGAGCACATTCACTTTTTTCAAAGATCAATCGTTTGCAGAGACTTAGAAGATGTCCGCGAAATGGATTTCAACACATGTTACGCTTCTATTTCAGGAACCAAAAAACATGTGGGAACAAGTTTTTCATTTCCCGAAAATGTAGAAGAAGCATTGCAAATGCTACATCTGATAGCTGGAAGTGAAAACGCGTGGCTGAAAAGACCTTTTGTGAGCATGTCCGTTTGTCATGTTGTTCCACCTTTAAAATTTGCAGAAGATGCCAGTGCCTGTCTGGAAGCCGGCGTAAGGGGTGGAATGCCTGTTTTGCTGCTATCAGCTGGACAGGCTGGAGCAACTTCACCAGCGACTCTGGCTCGTTGTGTTGTACAGTCTGTGTCAGAAGTTTTAGCAGGACTGGTATATGTGAATGCAATCAAAGAAGGTGCACCTGCGATTTTTGGGACATGGCCATTTGTCTCCGATTTACGCACAGGTTCCATGAGTGGAGGCAGTGGAGAGCAGGCCATTCTAATGGCAGCTTGTGGTCAAATGGCACAGTTCTACAACTTACCTTCTGGAATTGCGGCAGGCATGACAGATTCAAAAATTCCAGATGCGCAATCTGGATACGAGAAGGGCTATACTGTTTCATTAGCTGGTCATTCCGGTGCAAACCTGATTTATGAATCTGCTGGAATGCATGCCAGTCTTCTTGGTTGCTGCCTCGAAAGTTATGTAATCGATAATGATATGCTCGGTGCAATTAACCGTACAGTTAGGGGAATAGAAGTCAACGATGAAACTCTGGATCTTGGACCAATTCGTGATGTTTGCCTGGACGGTCCAGGACATTACCTAGGTCATGAGCAAACTCTGAGCAGAATGCAATCGGATTATCTTTACCCTCTGGTTGGTGACCGTGAAAATATCAATAACTGGATTGAACAAGGATCGACTGATGTTATTCAGCGTGCACATCTTAAAGTGAAAGAAATCCTGAAAAGTCATTTCCCGCAGAATTGGACAGAAGAAATAGATCAGAAAATCAGAGAAAAATTTCCTGTACGAATACCCAGAAACAGAATGCAACCTAGAAAAATATCATGAAAACACATGCAAAAGTAGTAATCATAGGGGGTGGAGCAATGGGTGTAGGCCTATTGTATCACTTAACGAAAGAGGGTTGGAGCGATGTTGTACTGGTGGAAAAAGGCGAGTTGACTTCCGGATCAACTTGGCACGCTGCAGGCTTGATTCCGCATTTCATTGGTTCATTGAGCATGGCCAAAATTCACTATTACAGCTCTGAACTATACAAAAAACTGGAAGAAGAAACAGGACAAGCAACGGGTTGGCACGGCTGCGGAGCGATACGTTTAGCAGTCAATCAAGATCAAGTAGATTGGTTTCATTATGTGAAAGGAGTTTTGGATCAAGTCGGTGCCGAATGTCATTTGTTAGGGCCTAAAGAAATCAAAAAAGTACACCCTCTCTTGAATACAGACGGTATTTTAATGGGCGCATACACCACGGGTGATGGACACACAGACCCTAGCGGTGTAACTCATGCCATGGCTATTGGTGCGAAAAATCGAGGTGCTGAAATTGTTCGCAATAACAGGGTTACAGACATCAACACTTTGCATTCAGGAGAATGGGAAGTAGTTACTGAACAAGGGAAAATTTTATGTGAACACGTAGTCAATGCAGCTGGCTCGTTTTGTTCTCAAGTCTCTGAAATGGTCGGACTCAAATTGCCGATGGTCAATATGGTTCACCAATACTTGGTAACAGAAAGTATTCCGGAAGTCTCCTCTCTCAAAACTGAACTTCCGGTAGTTCGTGATCCTCGCGCATCCTGTTACTATCGCCAAGAACAAAGCGGGTTGATTATTGGACCATACGAAATGAAGGCTGAAGCATGGGGAGTTAACGGTATAGACTGGGGTTTTGACAATGCACTTTTGCCTCCAGATCTTGAACGTCTCGAACCTAATTTACATTTGGCCGCAAAAAGTCTTCCGGTTTTCGAAACCGCCGGTATTAAGAAGGTTGTCAGTGGACCAATAACTCACACACCGGACGGAAATTTTCTACTCGGGCCTGCTCCAGGGTTACGTAATCACTGGATGTGCTGTGCAGCTAGTATTGGGATCACACAAGGGCCAGGATGTGGAAAATATCTGGCGCAATGGATGGTACATGGTCAAACTGAAATCAATGTTAGGGAAATGGATCCAAGACGATTCGGAGATTGGGCTATTGGGAAATATGCACTCGATAAATCAATTGACGAATATGAGCAAATGTATGCCACCCATTACCCGGGAGAATTTAGAGAGGCAGGACGACCGGTAAATACAACGCCGATTTACAAAAAACTTAAAGCACAAGGTGCTGTATTTGCGGAAACTTTCGGCTGGGAGCGTGCAAAGTGGTTTGATAACAAAAGCGAAGGAGAGAAATATAGTTTCCGGCGTAACAATTCCTTCGATACAGTCGCAGAAGAATGCCGAGCAGTTCGCGAAAGAGTAGGACTGATCGATTTGTCATCTTTTGCAAAATATGAAATTTCCGGAGAAGATGCAGAAAGTTTTCTAGGAAGGATATGCGCTAACCGTCTTCCAAAACAAGATACTGATATTTCTGGAAAAGGCGGAGTAGCTTTGGTTCACATGCTTACAGAGTTAGGCGGTATTGAGTGTGAAGCTACCCTCACTAGATTAGATAAAAATCTATTTTACATGCTCAGCGCTGCTGTAGCTGAATTACACGATTATGACTGGCTCGATCAACATCTTCTCCCTGACGAAAAGGTCACTATACGAAACGTCAGCAATAACTACGGAATCTTGGTTCTCACAGGCCCGAGATCACGCGACGTTATGTCCAAACTGACTGATGCTGATTTAAGCAATGAAGCTTTCCGCTGGATGCAAGCAAAAAACATTGAACTATCCGGAATTCCTTTACGGGCACTACGTGTTTCTTTTGTTGGGGAACTTGGATGGGAGCTTCATCATCCTCTAGAAAAGATGGAAGCCCTTTACGACACTTTACTGGAAGCCGGTTCTGAGTACGGAATTGCAAATTTTGGAACCTATGCAATGAATTCACTCCGTATGGAAAAAGCCTACAAAGGCTGGGGCAGTGAACTAACTACAGAAATCACTCCTATAGAGGCAGGATTGGAACGCTTCGTCGACTTTAACAAATTCTTCCTGGGACGCGAAGCCACACTTTCCCGCAAATTACTGGGTGTTAACACAAAACTTGTTTATGTTTCAGTCAAAACCACCGATTCGGATTGTCTCGGAAATGAACCAGTTTTGGATCTAGAATCCTCAGAGACAGACAGAAAAATTATCGGTGTCACAACCAGTGGTGCTTATGGTCACACAGTGGGAATGAGCCTAGCCTTCGCTTACGTTCAGCCTCAATATGCTGAACCAGGTACCAAATTAGATATTCTAATTCTTGGTCAAAACTGCCAAGCTACAGTCCTCAAAGAAGCAGCTTATGATCCGAAAAATTTTCGCTTGCGTGACATCTGATTTTAGGTGTTATGTTTGAAGGTTTTCTGACCAGTTTTCACTAATTGCATTGAGGACCCAGATAGCTTATGAAATTACATGATATAAATCATATTTGAGTATGAAAAAATTGGAAGGAGGATGTCTATGTGAATCTGTTAGATACCATATTTCAGCCACCCCTTTTGCAGCTGAATATTGCCATTGCCGGATGTGTAAAAAAGTTTCTGGTGCACCTGTAGCTAGTTGGATGGACTTCAAAATAGCACAAGTGACCTGGAAGAAACGTAAACCAGTAGAATATCAGTCTTCAGAAAATGTCCTGAGAGGGTTTTGTCCCACCTGTGGATCTTCTCTGAGCTTTCGCGATACAGAACATCCTGAATATATAACCTTGACTATTGCTTCACTTGACGAACCAAATTTGGTCAAACCAACTTATCATATTTACACCGCTAGCCAGCTTAAATGGCTGAATATTGACGATGAATGCAAAAGATTTACAGCTGGTCCTGTAAAATCACCGAATTAAATAACTACTAAAACTTAGATTGTTTCTCCAATTTTATATTACTTATTTCAGGATATGTAGATTGGACAAAATAGCTTGCTTGTAATATTTAGTAAATCAATTTTATTTTTTCCCTTTAGCCAGCTCTTCATATAGAAAGCCATCCAGACTTGCCGCAACCTGAGCACCTATCAAGATTACAATCCAGGAAACAAAGACCCAAATGAAGAGTAGAGGTATAATTGCAAGTACTCCGTAAATCGCCTGATAAACCGGGAAGTGAGTGAAGTAAAATGCAAAAGCGTATTTAGAAAATTCAAACAAGATAGACGCAATCAGTGCTCCGCTCAGCGCACTCCCAAAATGAACACGTGTGTTAGGTACAAGTAGATAAAGCAACATAAAAGTCAAGAAGGACGCCAAATAAGGAAGAGAAGCTAAAATAAACTTCCTCACGGCTAGCAGATCATTTTCTCCAAAACCACTTAAAGAGAGCAGATAAGATGAGGTAATGAGACTGATTCCTATTAGAACCGGACCGAGTGTCAAAACTACCGAGTAAATCGAAAATGAGACTACCAGCCGACGATTTTTTCTTACACGCCAAATGTGATTTAATGTGTGGTCAATTGATGAAATCAACAACAGCGCAATCACTACGAGGACAGTGATACCAACCGGAGTCATCTTGCTTGCGTTTTCCACAAATTTAACAAAGTGAACCTGAATCGCCTCTCCAAGCGTTGGGACAAAATTATTGAAGACAAAAACCTCCACTTCACTGCGCCATTCCTGAAATGCCGGAAATAGAGAAAATACTGAGAACGTGACCGCAAACAACGGTACAATTGATAGAAGAGTTACGTATGAAAGATATCCAGCATAAAAAATTATCCGATCCTCCTTAAACTGACAATAAAGAAAGCGCAGATAGGCGCTAGTCGTTTTTAATCCAGAATGCCAGTCTTTGATCATTATTATTTACTATCATGGATTTAATAATTGTATTTACTGATTTATTAGTAAATCGCAATTAAAATGGTCAATATATTGAAGTTACTTATTTCAGCCAATTAGAATTCATATGGGAATTTTTCAATCCCTTCGTCCAACAGAAAATTGTATCCCGAACAAATTCTCAATACCAAGCTCTACAATTCATTTCAAAAGAATATCCTGGTCAGTACATCTTATATTAATTTCATACAGTACATTTGTTATCCAAAATTCTTTTTCATAACACTTTTTACTTAAATGGATTGATTTGAGGCTATTCATTTATCATAGGATATTGAATCCTTGTAAGGTGGATTATAGTAAGTATTTCTAAATAAGATTTTGTAATATCTATAGTATCCTAACTTCTCTTGCCTCCTATAGCAAGTGTTCCCAAATAGTACGGGATATAATCTCTGATTGATATCTTCATGGACACATAATAAAAAAGTGGTATCTCAAGGTTATTCTTTCATAGGAAATTTCAGGGCTGTAGATTTTTTTAAATCCGCATGTTAGATTTATAAAAAGTAAGTTATTGGTAATAGTTGTTTCTTAAATTTATTGAGACTGATAGTATCTATGATTCAAATTTTAATATTTAATTGAGGGGAAATATGTCTTATTCAATAAGTGACTTTAAAACAGCGGGTGAGACTTTAAGAGTTAATGAATTAAGACAGGCATTATATGATGCTGGAGCTATTCTTATGGAAAAAGTATTAGTTAATCTCCATGGGAAAGAACATCAAATGCGTCGTAAGGTTGAAGCAAAAATTCTTAAGCCTAATTTTTTTCGCTGGTACGAAACGGAAGTTTTTAAAAAAACACTTGAGGAAACAATTAATCCATATTTAAAAGAAGGTAAAGCTGACCTTGTAGACCTTGCATATCGTATATTACTAAATTTAACTGCTGATTTTTCAGGAATAGACAGGCCCGAAAAATCATTTGATGAGACAGAAAGAATATTGAAAATACTACGTACATTTGGTAAAGCAGCAACTCTTGGACAAGCAAAAGGAAACAAGGATGCAATCACAAATGAAATAAAAAACAGTTTAGAAGAATTTAATGTAGAATTTTTTAAACCATCAAAACAAAAACGTTTAGAATACATAGAACGTTTTAAACTTGGTGAAATCAATATAAGTGAGCTTCCAAGGGATATCCTTACTGAACTTTTAAGGAATCAAGATAAATTGGGATTATCTGATGACATTATTCTGAAAGAAACATCATTTTATTTGCTTGCAGGAGCATTTACTTCAATTCATACACTTACACATGCGATGCACGAGATTTTTGAAAGAATTAAAGATCCAGTTCAAAAAAACAAAGTAACTATGGATCCTATTTATTTGCAAAG
The DNA here is from genome assembly GCA_004213175.1 of Pseudomonadota bacterium. Classification (GTDB taxonomy): domain Bacteria; phylum SAR324; class SAR324; order SAR324; family NAC60-12; genus Arctic96AD-7. The sequence continues at coordinate 10,800 of SHAT01000028.1, forward strand.
ATGTATACATGAAAGTATGAGGCTCCACCCTTCCAGTCCTACAGCAATGAGAAGACCTACTTGTCCTTTTCATACAACTGATGGAAAAATCCTGAATAAATCGGACACATTAGTTATTGATTTAATGGCAGCTAACCGTGATATTTCAATCTTTGGTTTGGATGCGAATGATCATAATCCTGAACGAAATCTTCCTAGTGGAGTTCCTCCTTATGGTTTATCATTTGGTAAAGGGATGCACGCATGCATTGGTATTAATTTGGCTGCTGGAATTTTACCAAAAGAAGGATCAAATCCCGCCAACCATCAATATGGTATCATTACACTTACGGCGAAGAAACTACTCGAGTATGGTGCAGTTCCAGATAAAAATAATCCTCCTATAGTAGATAACAGTACGGTCAGAAATAATTGGTCATCTTATCCAATTTTATTCTAGGTTTTAGGAAATGGCTGAAGTCATTGTCAATAATTATAAAGAAGCAACTGCTATTTTGACAAATCGTGACTTTGCGCAATCACTTTATGATGAAAGTCCTGAAATTATGCAGGATGTAATACTAACATCTGAAGGGAATACGCATATAAACCGGAGAAAAATAGAATATCACTTATTCAGGAAGGATATCTCAAGGAATTATGAACATGTAGATTTTTTTAAGATTCTGAAACCTATAATTAATGAAGCATATACAAATGGTAGTTCTGACTTAGTCGAACTAAGCTATCTTGTAACAATGAATGTTACAGCTGACATTTCCGGAATAGACGTACCAAAAGATTTTATCAAAACTAGGAAACTACTTAAACTTGTAAAAATATTTAGTGAAGGAGCTACTTTAGTTCATTCTCTCAAAGACAAAACAATAATTCGAAATCAAGTCTTAGATGCACTTGAAGTATTTGATAGAGAATTTTACTCTAGCTCATTGAAACGTAGGGAAAAAATTTTAGAAAAATTTGAATGTGGTGAAATTGAAGAAGAGAGTATCCCTAAAGATATCTTGACCATATTGCTAAGGAATAAAAAAAAACTTTATCTTTCAAATGATATTATTAGAAGAGAAGTGGCCTTTTATCTTCAAGCTGGTTCCCATAGTACGGCAAATGCTTCCACTCATGCATTTCATGAGTTATATGAGTGGATCAAATCTCATCCAGAAGATGAAGATATAATCCATAATGATAAGTTTTTCTTGCAAAAATGTGTTTTTGAAACCCTCAGACTACATCCTGCCAGTCCCGTTGCCTGGAGAAAAGCTATAAAACCTTCAAAAATTTTAACGAAAAAAAATATCAATGAGGGAGATCATATCATCATAGACTTGTGGAAATCAAATCGAGATATTTCAGTTTATGGTATGGATGCGACTAAATATAATCCCTACAGAGAAGTCCAAAAAAAACTTCCTCCTTGGGGACTTACTTTTGGTGTAGGAGCTCATGCATGTCTAGCTAGAGTCCTTGATGGAGGTGAGGTCCCTAAAGCAAATACAGATATGAATAAGCACAACTTTGGTTTGATAACATGTTTTATGAAGGCACTATTAGATAAAGGTGCACAAACTACACAAAAAAATATTCCTCAGTTAGATGATAAAACAGAAAGACAAAATTGGGGGAAATATCCAATTATTTTTAACAAGGTAAAATGAAAAATGCTATTGTAACTGGAGGAGGTGGGGGACTTGGAAAGTCTATCTGCACTGAGCTTTCAAAAAATGGATATGCTGTAGCTGTCTTGGATTTAAAGATTAAAGACGCTCAGCGCACATCAGAAGGACTAGAGAATGCTTCGGCATATGCTGTAGATGTTAGAGATCATAGTTCAGTAATAGAGTTCTATAAAAATTACGGAAAGGCTCCGGAACTTATAGTCAATAATGCTGGGATAGCCCGATTTAATAAACTACTAGACCAGAAAATTAAAGACTTTGAGGATGTAATCCAAACAAATTTAATTGGTAGTTTCATATTTGCATCTGAAGGAGTTCGTCTTATGATTAAGGAAGCAAAAAAAGGATCTATAATCAATATTACCTCCATCCATTCAGTAAGTCCCGGCATAGGGGTAGGAGCTTACTCTCCAGCTAAAGCTGGATTGGCATCCTTAACTAAACTTATGGCTCTTGAATGGGGTGAATTTGGAATAAGAGTAAATGCGATTGCTCCCGGTTTTATAGATTCAGGCATGTCTAAGCCTTTTTTTGAAAATCCCAAAATAAGAGAATTAAGAGGTAAAGCAGTACCATTACAAAGACTTGGAACTTCTGAAGATATAGCAAAAACTGTACTTTATCTATCATCTGATGCAGCTTCGTATGTAAATGCTAACGAAATCATTGTAGATGGAGGGGTTATACATAGTGTTTTAATGCACCTTCCTCGCGAGTAATAGTTAATGAAAAATCTTATTTTAACAGGAGGAATTTTTCATCCTTTTAAAGAGTCATCTGAAGCTCTTAAGAGAATACTCATGAAAGAGGATATCGAATCTGAAATTACAGAAGATATTGAGTTTGGGTTAAAAAAAATAAACGAAGGTCATTTTGACTTACTAACAGTATATGCTCTAAGATGGAGTATGAAGAAAGGGGCAAAATACAAACCATATCTTAATCAATGGGAATTTAACATTTCTGATGCAGGAAAACAATCTATATATAAATTTTTAGAAAAGGGAGGAGGAATATTTGGACTACATACTGCTGCTATCTGTTTTGATCAATGGAAAGACTGGATATCCATTCTAGGTGGCAAATGGATTTGGGGAAAGTCTGGTCATCTTCCTTTTGGGGCTGTTAATACAAGAACTGAAACTACGAAACACCCAATTACATACAATATAAACTCTTTTAATCTTGAAGATGAGGTTTTTGCTGATTTAAAAATAGCTAAAGACGTAACTCCATTAATGAGTGCTAGGGTTGAAGGGCAAGATAATTGGCATCCAGTCTTGTGGGCAAGAAAATGTTTTAATGGAAGGGTAGTATATGATGCTCTAGGGCATGATAAAAAATCAATTACTCATCCAGAACATTCTAAAATAATTAGGCGTTCTGCTAATTGGGCTATTGGCAATCTTAAACACAATTAACTATGAAAAATATAAAAGAAATGTCAATTCTCATAACTGGTGGAGGTTCTGGGATTGGTGCTGGAGCAGCAAGATATTTCTCTGAACTTGGTGCCAAGGTTACGATTTGTGGAAGAAGAGAGGCCAATGTGATGAAGGTTTCAAAAGAAATCGGACCTAATTGTTTGGGAATTAAAGGGGATGTAACTATTGCAAAACATAGAAAAAAAGTACTTGATACTGCAGTAACTCATGGAAATGGACTTGATGTACTTATTAATTGTGCTGCTGACATGCTACGAGGATCAATTTCTGATTTAAAAGAGAATGAATTAATGAAAGTCTTCCACACAAATGTTGTTTCAGGCATGATGCTTACTGGTGAATCAATTCCTTACTTGAAAGATTCTCAAGGCTCTATCATTTTTCTTGGTTCTGTACATACACGTCGCTCTTTCCCTGGGGCATCACCATATGCCGCAACAAAAGGAGCACTAGAAGCACTTACTAGTGTACTCGCTGCAGAACTTGGACAATATAAGATTAGGGTAAATTGTGTCATTCCAGGCGCAGTTCCAACTGAATTAAATATTAGAGCAGGATTATTTACAAAAGAGGAGCATGATGAAAGGATGGATGCTATAGCGCAACTTCATGTTTTGAAAAGGGTTGGAACCTCAATAGAAATTGCTGAAGCAATTGATTACTTGATCAGAGCAGAGTGGACTACAGGTTCTGCAGTGGTTGTAGATGGTGGACTATCATTAGGAATGTCAGACTTTTAAACAAATACTTTTAAAAATTTTAAGAAAATGAATTTACTTGGTCCCCCTGTTCAAATTGCTTATGCTGTTCCTGAAATATTTCAAGGTGTTGAAAAATGGGTCAAGGATTTCGGAGCTGGGCCTTTTTTTATTGCAGAACATATCCCCATTAAAAATGTTTCTTACAGAGGACTACCGAGCACACTAGATATATCCGCAGCTTATGGTCAATTGGGTAATATTATGATAGAATTAGTTCAGGACCATGGTGAAGGCCCCTCTATAATAAGAGATTTATATTCTCCTCAACAATCAGGAATTCATCATCTTGCCTACTTCGTTAAAAATTTGGATTTAATTTCTGTTGAACTAAAAAAAAAAGGGTATGCTTTGGCTATGACTGGTCAAGCAAATGATAATCGTTTTCAATTTTTTGACGCAATTTCTGAAATGGGTCATTTTATTGAAGTATATGAGCCTATAGAAAGCTTAAAATCATTATATGAAAGGGTCAGAGTTGCCTCAATAAATTGGGATGGTTCGGATCCATTAAGGCTTCGTTAAATATTAATTTTAATTTTATCATCGATTACAGTATAGCATAATAAATGTTTGACATACTTATACTATATTGATAGTATCGCAATCATTCGCTTATTGAGTGAGGGTAAGACAAAACGGTGATATTATAGAGTTTTAGATTTATTACTTGATTAAAGTCTGAATATAGATCTAGTAAATTTTATTAATTCATTGTTGAAATAATTTTATAAAAGCAAATTTTTGTGCTTCAGAATAAATTTAAATTCCATGAAAGGGTCACAACATGAAAAATAGTTTCAATAAAATAACATCATTTTCTATTTTGTTTATATTTCTAGCATCTATTATGGGCATTTCTAACCCATTATTTGCAGAAACATTCAAAAAAAGAAAATTGGTATATACTAGTTTTATGTCAGATAAAACATTAGGAGCCCAAGCTGATAGAGCATTCTGGAAATATGTGGAAGAAAAAACTGGTGGTGCTGTTACAGTAGATTGGAGATTCAACGGATCATTAAATTCTAAGTCTGAACAGCAATCGACAGTTATAGAAACCGGTCTTGCAGACATGGGACAGTGGTCAGCAGCATATGATCCAGCTAGGTTTCCACTTGGAGGTATTGCACAACCCTTATTCATAACCGATAAACCAGATCTCACCAGCAGAGCTGGTTATTATATATGGGATAATTACCCTGAATGGAAAGCAGAAATGAATAAAAATAATTTAGTACTGCTCACAAGTTATGGCGTTGGACCAGTTCAAGTTGCGGGTTCCACCGGTGTAATTCAAAAATTGGGAGATATAGCAGGAAAAAAATATAGAGCTACTGGATTTGTAGGCGAAGCTTGGGCAGGTTTGGGAGGTGTTCCTGTGAATGTTGCTGGATCGGAAATATACACAGCTTTTTCACAAGGAACTGTTGAAGGAGTCATATTAGCCCTGCAACACCTGGATCTTTTTAAGATACATGAAGGAGCAACTTTTGTTCTTGGAGGAACAGGATTTGGAATATATTCAAATAGCTGTAGTGTTATGAATCTAGATACATGGAATAGTCTTGAGCCTGGTGTTCAGAAAATTATTATAGAAGCCAGAGAGGCATCAATAGCAAATTTTTCAGAGAATGCTTCCGCTAAAGATAAGATGTTTTATGATAAGTTTAAGAAAGCTGGGGTTAAGATGATTAAAATGTCTAAAAAAGAAAAACAAAAGTTGAAAGACAGATTACTTCCTGGTTACTGGGAAGAAATTAAAGCGAAACAAAATAAATTTAATCCAAGTTTTGGGAAGTTAATGGATGTGTACGCTAAGAAAGTTGATGAATGGGATAAAGCAGGGAAAAGTCAGTATAAAGACCCATTTGACAATTAATCTCCAGCTTTTAGTGCCAGTAACTATAATTAACTGGCACTAAAAATTTTTTTACTAGTCTTTAAGGAAGCAGAATAAAATCAGTATAAAATCTATTTCAAAATTAATTCCTAACTAATGCGGAAATTTCTCCTCACCTAGCATTAGTACCACTCCTAAATTTTCAAGAATATTTTTTCCATTAAATCCAAATTAAGATGAATGGAATTGCAAGCATTTTAACAAAATTTACGAAGATGTTTGGTGTGTTAGCTGCTTTTTCAACATTACTTATCATGATCATGGTAAGCGCGGATGTATTTTTTAGATATTTTTTTAATTCACCTATTTTAGGTGCTATGGAATTTTCCTTAATGTTGATGATCGCAGTAATATATCTTGGCTTGGGATATACAGAACTAAGTGATAGACACATTGTAATTGATTTGTTCTACAAAAAACTTAATCCTAAATATCAACGAATATTATCTAAGATCAATTGTATTATTTTATTAATTATTTCATCAATTCTATTATGGCATTCTTTTGACAATTTTTTGTATTCAGTTGAAATAAATGAAATTATACCAGGTATGGCCAGTTTTCCTAAGTATCCTTCTAAGTTTTGTTTATCTTTAGGAGTGTTAATTTATATTTTTGTGATTTTATCAAAATTATTTTCTATAAAACATAATGATGAGTGAAGTCCTAATTTTAGGCATATTTATTATTTCGCTACTACTTTTATTATTTGCTATTAGATTACCAGTTGGTTTTAGTCTACTAATAGTGGGATTTGGTGGAATTTGGTATCTTAAAAACTATAACGCAGCATCTCTTATTCTTGTTTCTACCGCATATAATACTGTTTCAAATTATGTCTTGATTTCAGTTCCATTGTTCATATTGATGGGACACTTGTCATTAAATGCCGGTCTAGCACAAAAAGCATATTCTGCAGGTTTCAAAATCGTTGGTGGTTTACCTGGAGGTCTTGCCATGGCTAGTTCAATTGGCTGCGGAATATTCGCTGCCGCCACAGGTTCTAGTGCTGCAACTGCTGCAACTTTAGGAAAAGTTGCGGTTCCTGAAATGGAAAAATATGGATATGATTCGGGCTTTGCTTGTGCTGCAGTCGCTGGGGGTGGTTCAATTGGCATTTTAATTCCACCCAGTATTGTTTTGATAATTTATGGAATGATCACAGATTTATCAATAGGTAAATTGCTTATAGCAGGAGTTATCCCTGGTATTTTGACCATCATTGCAAATATGCTAGTTTCTTATTTTTCAGCAATCATTAATCCAAAATTAGCTCCTCGAGGGCCAAAAACTAGTTTAAAAGAAAAAATCCGTTCGATGAATGGACTATGGGGGTTTATTTCTTTAATTATAATAGTTCTTGGTGGAATTTATGCAGGTATAGCTACACCAACTGAATCAGCAGCTATTGGTGCTTTGGGAGCGTTCATATTAGCTTTGCCAATGATAATTAAAGAACCAAAAATACTTGTTGAGTCCCTAATTGAAACCTCTGTTACTACAAGTATGATATTTATTATCATTATTGGAGCATCACTTTTTACCATGTTTTTATCACTTGCAAATATTCCAGCTACTCTTACTGATTCTGTTATCAGTCTAGATATGCCAAGAATGTATACATTGGGAATGGTTTTACTACTATATATTCCATTAGGAATGTTTCTGGGGCCAATAGAGATTATGCTAATTACTTTACCTATTATATTCCCTGTACTAATAGATCTTGGTTTTAATGGAATTTGGTTGGGGATATTACTGGTAAAAATGATGGAAATAGGATATGTAACTCCTCCGCTTGGAATGAACGTCTTTGTTTTGCATGGAATGAACCCACAAGTTTCCTTGAAAAGGATTTTCGGGCATTCGACGAGATTCATTTCAGCAGATCTTATTGTCCTAATACTATGTATTAGTTTTCCATTTTTGGTCTATTATCCACAATAATTTTATGAAAGGGTTAAAAAATAAAGATAGATATAATATCCTATTTATCTTGACTGACCAAGAACGTGAAAATAGTTGGATACCGGATCATATTAACCTCCCAGGAAGAGAAAGACTCAAATCTAAAGGTTTGAATTTTAGGAATCATTATACTCATACTTCTCCCTGTTCTCCCTCTCGTGCTTCAATATTTACGGGCAAATACATTCATCAGCATAAGGTTACTGAAAACTCATCTTCACCTAAAAATACACAATTAAGTACTAACGAATTAACAATCGGTAAAATTCTAAGAAATGAAGGTTACTACACCGCATATAAGGGGAAATGGCATTTGCAATATGGCCCTCAACCTGAAATGGATAAATTTGGATTTAGTGATTGGTATGGTAACGATATGTCTTTTTGGGGACTTCCAAATAGTGGTACTGAATATGATCCAGTTATAACTGAAAATGCTATAGATTGGTTAAATAATCATTCCAGTGATGTCAATCCATGGTTTTTATGTATAGGTCTTGTTAATCCACACGATGGAATGTGGTTCCCTGTAGATCAAAAGTGGTATTTCGAAGAAAACCCAGAATATACGAATAATACAAAGCGTTTATTAGAAAAAAGAAAATGGGGCAGAAGAAACAATCTTCCAGGTTTTTCAGAGATCGTCCCAGAATATCTAAATAAACTGCCAATAAATTTCTGTGATAATTTAGAAACAAAACCTTCCGTACAAAAAGTTTGGATTGAAATGATGCTTAAGTATTCTCGTCCAGGAATTATCAATCCTGAAGATGAACGTTTATGGCTAATGCAATTAAATTATTATCTGCATTTACATATTTTAAATGATCTCTGCCTGGAAAAAATTTTAATTTCTTTAGAACAAAATGATTTATGGAAAAACACAATTATTATTTTTACATCGGATCACGGTGACCAATGTGGTTCACATAAATTGCGTTCAAAAGGTCCATGGAATTATCAGGAAACCATGAAAGTCCCCATGTGCATTGTATCTCCCGAATATAATGGCCCAAGAGAAACTCACAACTTAACTAGCCATATTGATTTAGCTCCCACGATCTTCAGTTTTGCAAAATCTAGTAAAAAATTTGATTACAAATTCCAAGGAAATAATTTAATTGACCTTTTAGAAGATCAATCAGCAGCTGTTAGTGATTATGTTTATTTTGCTCAGGAATGGCCTTGGTACCCTGGCGTGGAAAAAGTTCGTTATGCAAGCTCGGGTTTTTTTGACGGCCGTTATAAATATTCTCGATACTATGGAGTTGGAGGGGGAGTGACTAATATGGGGTTAGAAATGTCAAGTAAAATGGAAATTAAAAGAAGTGCTCCTTTTGATCTAGTTGAGCACGAATTATATGATCTTCAAGAAGACCCGTTTGAATTAAACAATCTTGGTCATCCAAAATCTGGAAAAGCCCGTTTAACCAAAAGACAATTTGAAAGATTGAATGAAATAGAAAATAAAATAGAGATTTAGTTTTTTAAACAGAATAAATAATCTTAAATTCACGATGGGCTATATGCCCTCTTACCATGTCAACGTTTTCCTTCCACCATTCACTGTCATAAAATTTTTTTTCTGCAATAGCAATTGATGCCTTATCTTCACCGTAAGAACGAATCCAGATAAACTGTGTTTTTTCTTCGTTTACCCAATAACTTTCAACTGTTATCCCAGCATCAGACATCACAGGAATTATTTTTTGAAACAAAGAAAGCCAACTATCAATCTGACCTTTGTTTATGGTGTAACATCTTAAATGAGCATACTTCATTTTTCCTCGTTGGTAAATTAAAGATATAGTACTTATTATTAAAACTATTTTTTATTGACTAGGTCTTTAGACAGGATCTGACCATAATTTACGACTCTCCAGCCTGGGATAGACAATCGTTCTTTTTCTTCTTCAAATCCTTGTATTTCTCCAGATTTCATAACCATTTTAATGTTTTCTTGATCTCCCAATGAGGTAATATCTTTTATTGGGTCTGCTGATACAATAATAAGATCAGCAAATGCACCTTCTTCAACCCTACCGATTTCTCCCTCAAGTCTCATTGCAAAGGCATTAACAGAAGTTGAACTTTTAATGGCTTCAAGTGCCGTAAAGCCCATTTCCTTCATCAATATTTCCATTTCCCTATAATGCCACTGACCGTATGGAGTAACAGAAAATCCACTTTCTGTACCGCATAGAATGGGTACTCCTTGATCGTAAGCTTTTCTAAGCATTTCAGCACTGTCAATAATTTCCTTGCGAAATAGATCCTTTATATAATTAGAAGCTCCAACGAAGTGTCCATAGTCGATCAGATTTGCCTGGAAGGTAAATGTTGGAGCAATTGGTGTCTTTCGCTCAACAACAGCTTCCAAGGCGTCTGTCTCCATAAGTGTTCCATGCAGAATTAAATCTAAACCTGATATTGCCGCGTCTCTAATTGAATTCGATCCCCTGCAATGCCCCATAACAGGAGTTCCTAAATCATGGGCAACCTTGCAAATCAACTCCATTTCTTCCTTAGACCAGACTTGAATTTCACCACGTTCTTTATGGTTTGGGATCAAACCTGTCACATGTACTTTGATCCAGTCTGCTCCCATTTTAATTTGTCTTCTGACTTCTGCTACGATTTCATCATGTCCATTGACAATTTTGCCATATCCAATGATACCTTTATCAGGAATAAGTCTTCCTGCTGTACCTCCTACTGAAGTTAACAATGCGTAACCACCATTAGCAATGCGTGGACCTTGAATAACACCAGTGTTGATAGCTTCTTTAAGATCATAACCAAGTTCATGAATAGAATCAGGATCACAAATACTTGTAACTCCTGCTCGTAAAATTTTTTTTAAGTTTTTTGAAGCTATGATAGCGGCTAATCCAGGTCTATTTCGGTGGAAAAACAATTCATCATTTGAAGATACTTCATCAAAAGAACTATGACAATGTGCATCAATGAGCCCTGGCATTAAAAATTTTCCATTTCCATCAATAATCTGTAAAGACTTATCAGATTTTTCAACTTGTGGTAATGAAGTTTTTGATTTGTAGATTTTGCATATTCTATCTTTATCTATTAATACACTACCTTGAAAAGGTTCATTACCTAATCCATCGATAATATCGATATTTTTTATTAAAATCTTATGAAACATATTTTATTTCTCATTTGGATTAAATAGTTCTAAAGTATTCAATCTCCATTGTTCAGATCTTTCATCAACTTCATAAGTTTCTGGCTGATCCCAACCGGCAAAATTAGTCCCATAAACTATTCGATCATTTCCCACAATTTTTTCTAAAAGATCGAGTGAATGCCGAGAATGAACGTGACTATCATACCACAATTTTCTTATTTCTTCTTCAAAAGCTCCGTCAGCTCTCAATTTCATTGGAACCCAAGAACGTTTTCTTGAAGCTTTACTTAAACGACCTGCTACAAAAGGGAGCATCCCCCCTCCATGACTAATACAAATTTTTAGTTTGGGATGGCGCTCTAAAACTCCTCCAAAAATCAAATTTGAAACTGCAATAGTTTCTTGAAAAGAAAAACCGACCATAATATCTAACTCATATTTTTTTAAGGAATCTTCAATTAAAGGACGATCGATTCCTGATGGTGAAGGATGAATAAATAAAGGTACACCTAGTAATTCGAAAGCTTCATAGAGGATATCATAACATGGATCGTCTAATTGTCTTAAACTTGATGTTCCTATAGAGGCACCATAAAGATTTAATTCCTCAACACAACGATATAGTTCATCACGGGCTGCTATAGGATCTTGAATTGGTAGATTAGCCATACCTAACAAACGTTTGGGAGCAAACTGGATCATTTTTGCCAAAGAATTATTATGTATTTTTGAAAAACTTATAGCTTTTCCGGCTTCTATGTAGTGAAAGTATGTAAGAGGATTTGGTGTTAGAATTTGAACATCAATTTTTGCTTCATCCATACGCTCCAGCCTTATTTTAGGATCTGTAAAAGCTGTTCCTATGTAATTAACATCTCTAAGACTATAATTACCAATTCTGTAAATTGGAATATCACCATCGAATAGAATCTCCGGTCCATATTTTCCAGCAGCACCTTCAGTTTCTCTTAAAACGACATGAGCATGCGTATCAATTACTTTTACAGAACGAAATAATTTCTTTAAATCAGATAACATGAGGATTATTCAATTGATGTTCATAAGATTAATTGTAAAAAATTCCAAAAAATTGATGTTTTTTAGTAGTTTTAAAATTATTTAATAAAATTCTCAGTATTTTTTTTAGTGAGTTCGAATTCTAAGAAAAAACAAAGTTCATGATTGGAAGTAGATCATAAGGATTATAAACATTTGCTTTTTTGTAACAAATTTGTATTAGAGGACCTAAATAAAAAGTAACAATTAAAAAATTTCCCTAATATACAATTTGCTTTTGATCAAAAATCTCAGCTCGTACATTTAAAAATGTGCTATTACTATCTGGAGTGTCCCTTCATCAGAATCAGTTATTCATAAAATAGTATATAATGGCACGTAAAAGACCGCAAAAAAATAACTAGGGAAGGATGCTGTGATGCTAAATTCTTTATCGAGAACCGCTAGATAAATACTTACAGGCATTGTAATCATTTCTCCAACATATAGAATAATTGAATACATTACCACCAAATTTTTCTGAAATTATTTTGACTCTTTTTCTCAAATCAAAAATATCTTTTAAATTCTAGTGGCCTCAAAATATATTAGGAATAGATGATGTCACTTTTAATGACCTCAGGCATTTCGCAAAAAATAATCTCAAGCTTACCGATAATGATCAATTTGATTTTAAGCAGGCATCTGGTCACAAAACTGATAGTGTTTTTCAACGGACAATCTTTTAAAACAGGAAAAGAAGAAAGGTCAGAAACGTTTGGAAGAAAAAAGAGAAAATTTTGGAATGATAGGATAACTATATGGACACTAACACAAAAATAAAGATTGTATAGATTGTTCTAAGTATCAGATTTATAATGGTACTGACAACTTGACTAGAACAGGGATCTATGGTTTTAGGAACCTTAATCACGATCTTTACGGAAAAACTCGACATCTTCCGGAGAAAGCGGAGTATTGCCTAAAATCAAATCTGCTGCTTTTTCCGCCAACATCATAACTGGTGCATAGATATTTCCGTTGGTTATGTAGGGCATTACGGATGCATCCACTACTCGTAAGTTTTCAACTCCGTGAACCTTCATGTTTCCAGGATCCACGACTGACAAACTATCAGTCCCCATTTTACAAGTACATGAAGGGTGATAGGCAGTTTCTCCATCTTTTGCAACCCAATTCAAAATTTCTTCATCACTTTCTACTTCTAGGCCTGGAGACAACTCCCCTGCAGAGTATTCATCAAAGGCAGGCTGATTCAAGATTTTGCGGGCACAACGTACCGCTTCACCCCACTCTCGTTTATCCTGCTCTGTAGACAAATAATTAAAGCGCAGTTTAGGATGAACCCTCGGGTCAGTGGACTGAATTTTTACTGAGCCCCGAGAATCTGAATACATTGGGCCGACATGGACCTGGTAACCATGTCCTACTCCAGGAGATGAACCATCATAACGGATTGCAAGCGGTAAGAAGTGAAACATGATATTAGGGTATTTTTCCTGCTCATTGCTGCAGATAAAACCTCCTGCCTCAAAATGATTGGTCGCAGCTGGTCCTTTTCGGTGAAAAAGCCACTGGTAACCGATCCATGGTTTGTTCCACCACTTCAAAGCGGGGGCCATGGATACTGGTTTTTTGCAGGCATATTGTATATAGACTTCCAGATGATCCTGCATATTTTCTCCGACACCAGGCAAATCCTGTACAACTTTAATCCCAAGTTTTTCCAACAGTTCAGAGTTGCCTATTCCTGAAATTTGTAAAATCTGGGGAGAATTTATTGCACCACCACAACAAATAATTTCACCCGCATAAACTTTTTCAAAACTTCCATGACTTCTAGAATACTCAACACCAACAGCACGCTTTGAACCACTAGGGTTTTTCGCCTCAAAAATAATTTTTGTAGTCAGTACCCGACAATGAACAGTGAGATTCGGTCGTTTTTTTACTGGATACAAATATGCTCTTGCCGCACTCATTCTACGACCTTGATAGAGATTACGGTCAAATCTGGCGAAACCTTCCTGTTTGTAACCATTTACATCATCAGTCAATGGATAACCTGCTTCTTGGACTGCCTCAAAAAACGCATTGAACAATGGATTTTTGCATGGTCCCCTTTCCATGATCAAAGGGCCTTCAGTCCCCCTGAACTCATCACCACCATTCAGACAGTTTTCCATGCGCTTGAAATATGGAAGACAGTGCGCGTAATCCCAATTTTCCATGCCGGAATCACCAGCCCAACGTTCGTAGTCCATTGGATTTCCTCGCTGAAAAATCATGCCGTTAATACTACTAGATCCTCCAAGGACTTTACCACGACCGTGGGAAACACGTCGGTTATTCATAAAAGATTCAGGTTCAGATTCATAACACCAATCATAGAATTTGTTGCCGATTGGATAAGTTAAACCGGCAGGCATGTGGATGAAAATATCCCAAAAATAATCCGGACGCCCTGCTTCGAGAACCAGTACTTTGTGGGAAGGGTCAGCACTCAAACGGTTTGCTAGAGCACAACCTGCTGAACCTCCACCAATGATAATTGTATCGTAATTTGACTGAGGCATTTATAAATTTAATTTAAATTGATGTAATCGAAAACAATTCTATTAAAATGTCATTCTGAGTAAACCAAAGAATCTTGAATTTTGAACCCGCCTAACTTCATTAAGTTTTCTACCTATAATCTAAAATGATAAATAGAAGCTCAGATCTTTTAAGTAAAATTTTTATTCTTTCAACTGTTTCTGAAATAAACTGCCTAAGTTTTCTGGACAATCCTTAATTCCGGACAAGCGAAGTAAATGCCAAGCTAATGCATGATTACTGGATGTAACTGGTTTACCCAGTCGGGATTCTGCTTCTTCGATGACCGATACTACTCTCAAATTTGTACAAGAAACAAAAACACCGTCACATTCTTCACAGGCACCAATCTTTAAAACAGATTTAAGAATTGATTCAGAGGAAATTCTACCAACAACAAAATCATCAGATTCAAAAAATGAACCTGTAATTGGAATCGTAAATCCGTTATCTGAAAGATTGTCACGCATTTCCGCAGTAATGGCCGGATCATACGGAGTAAGCAGGCCGATTCTCTTAAGTCCCAACGCACGCAAGGCAGCTTTACATGCGGTCAAAGGATTTGAGCAAGGAGTTCCAGGATGTACTTTCTGAATTGCTTTTTCAACTTGATCTTCTCCAATAATTGTTGCGCCTGAAGTACAACCGTAACCAATCGCACTAAAGTTAAATGACTTGGGCAATATAGATGCTACTTCTGGAAGTTCCTCTTCCATTTTAGCAAGGGTCTCCTTTGTGATCTCCATCTCATTTGGAATACGTGAGTGATAAAACGCAACACCTTTAAAATCAAGAAGGGAACGGAATTCATACTCCAGAGTTTGATCCGAGCTAAGCACAATTACTCCTAGATTTGCACGCCCTCCAAGACCTGAATCCGTCTTGTGTTCTAACTCAATAATTGGATTATCTGCAAGTTCAACTCTACCCATTGCCCGCATTATGTTAATGATTTTAAAAGTTTACTAAGAATTTTATTTGTTGCTATTATATTTATTTACTGATAAAAATTTTAACAGCATTTTTCTCAAGCACAAGATAGAACAAAAGCTCTTAAAATCAGGGAATTATTATCATAGCTTCTGGAGAAAAGAACTGCTTGAATTTCTCTTTTAACATCTTAAGAGGAATCGGAACAGGATATTCTTATTTCCAGCTATTACAAATTGCATGCTCCGTTTATTAGTTTGAATTAGGCTCTCCATAAAATAAATACAAACCTCATAATGAGAGAATTATATTAGTATATTTAATTAATTATTTGATGAGTATAACATTACAGCTTTTGCTTATAAAAAAATTAAAATTAAATCTGTATTAAAAGCAGAATTTTATGTTCCTTTATTTAGATTCAAAAAGTTTTTATCATTTATTTTCAGCTAGTTAATTTTGGCATTCGGTATGCAATTGTGCAAAAGTATAATTTTCACTTTTACAGTATTATGACATTAGTAAGCAATCATGAAGTGTCACAAGTACTAAAGAGCTATAATAAAACATGACAGATCGAGTAAGAAAAAGGGGCGGAGGTAGAGCTGCAAGACAAGCTTCACTCAGTACACCTGAAATACAAAAAGCACCTTATATCACCAGGAAAGTTCCGTTTTACGAAGTTCTGGATGAAGAAGGTTTAACCTTGATTGAAGAAAATGCGGAAACTATTCTGCAGGAAGTTGGAGTAGAGTTCAGAGGAGATACCGAAGCCCTTGAAATATGGAAAGATGCAGGGGCAGACATAAAAGGGGAACGCGTCAGGATTCCAAAGGGACTTTGCAAAAAACTGATTCAACAAAGTGCACCCGCAGAGTTTACGCAACATGCCCGTAATCCACAAAAAAGTGTGCGGATAGGTGGCAAGAACACGGTTTTGGTACCTGCATATGGTTCGCCTTTTGTTAGAGATCTGGAAAAAGGACGACGCTATGCTACTATTGAGGATTTTCGAAATTTCGTCAAGCTTACATATTCTACCCCGTTCTTACATCATTCCGGAGGAACGATTTGCGAACCGGTTGATTTACCAGTTAACAAACGACATTTCGACATGGTTTATTCACACATGCGCTACAGTGACAAACCATTTATGGGTTCGGTGACAGCTCCTGAACGGGCTCAAGATACAGTTGATATGGCCAAGGTTCTTTTTGGTGAGGAATTCGTGCGCGAGAATACAGTCATCACCAGCTTGATAAACGCAAATTCACCCCTGGTCTGGGATGCCACCATGATCGGTGCTCTGAAGATATATGCACGAAACAATCAGGCTTGCGTAGTTTCACCTTTTTGTATAGCCGGAGCAATGTCTGCGGTTACAGTCGCTGGCACTTCGGCGCAGCTTTACGCGGAATCGCTTTCCGGAATGGCCTTTGCTCAGTTAGTTCGTCCAGGGGCACCGGTGATATTTGGTACTTTTTCAAGTTCAATGTCTATGCAGTCCGGAGCTCCGACTTTTGGAACACCTGAACCGCAATTGGTACTTTATATTGTGGCCGCTTTGGCTCGTCGTCTAGGTGTACCTTTCAGGAGCGGTGGTGGTTTAAACAGCTCAAAAATTGCAGATGCACAAGCAGCTTATGAATCTGCAAATACGTTACAGCACGCCATGATGGCAGGAGTAAATTTTATGATGCATACTGCTGGCTGGCTCGAAGGCGGATTGTCAATGGGTTATGAAAAATTTATCATGGACATTGATCAGGCTGGAATGATACACTCATTTTTAGCAGGAGTTGATCTTTCTAATAATGGACAAGCACTGGAAGCAATCCGGGAAGTGGGACCCGGCAAACATTTTCTAGGTTGTGAACACACACAGACTAATTTTAAATCCGCATTTTTCCGTTCCAGCGTTGCAGACAACAACAGTTTTGAACAATGGGAAGCGGACGGAAAACTTGATGCTGCTCAGCGTGCTAACGCTATCTGGAAAAAAATGCTTGAAGAATACGAAATCCCTGCAATAGATCCTGCATTGGATGAAGCATTGTTGGCTTTTATCCAGCAGAGGAAAGAATCGTTCCCGGATGCAAATTATTAAAAAAATGAGGTCGATTAAAACTTGCCGATGATGGAGCTTAACCTATTACTTTTATGGGCAGAAGTGCTATCATGATGTGATAGATTCAAAAGCATTGATTCTCGGAAGATATTTTAAACTTTTTAGCTTAGGTGATGTTGTCGCCATCCGAAATATAAACTCAGCAATTTAAGATACTTTGAGATTGTAAATTGATTTTTAGTACACCTGAATAAAAACCACAACCAAACTCAAAAAAGGTGAAATGAGTAAAGAAGAAAAAGACTTGATTGAAGACGAAGAAGAATTGGATTTGTCTTCACTTCCAGACGATGAACTAGTTCTGCAAATGCATGATGACCTGTATGATGGACTCAAGGAGGAAATTGAGGAAGGCACAAACATTTTGCTAGAACGTGGCTGGTCGCCCGATAAAGTACTCAATGACGCGCTTGTAGAAGGAATGCGTATAGTGGGTATTGATTTTCGGGATGGGATTTTGTTTGTTCCAGAAGTTTTGCTGTCAGCAAATTCAATGAAAGGTGGTATGTCAATTTTACGACCTTTACTTGCTGAAACGGGAGCTCCTCCCATAGGAACAGCTGTCATCGGAACAGTCAAAGGTGACATTCACGACATTGGAAAAAATTTGGTCGGCATGATGTGGGAAGGTGCCGGTTTTGAGGTTTTTGATATTGGCATCAACAATTCTGTAGAAAAATATTTGGAAGCAATTGAAGAACACCAACCCGATATTTTAGGAATGTCCGCTTTGCTTACCACGACTATGCCTTATATGAAGGTTGTGATTGAAGAGTTGGGTAACAAAGGTATCCGCGATGATCTGATTGTTCTTGTTGGAGGTGCTCCTCTTAATGAAGAATT